>JAEXFF010000347.1 GCA_023400335.1 Bacteroidota bacterium | reverse complement strand
CAGAATCCAGTGAAACCTGGTTGACAGCTACTGCAGCAGCAGATAAAGTAACCTTAAAAGCAGCAGCCAACACCGGCGAAGCCCGTAGTGCTAAAGTAACCCTTAAAATGGGTGAAAAAGTGGCTGAAATTACAGTTAATCAAGCTGCTCCGAAAGTAATTACTTATGAAGATTATTTAGGAACTTGGACTGTAACTTCTAGTATGTTAGAACAAGGAGATTACACAATTGTTGTTTCTCAGAAAGTTGCCGGAGAAAGTTATACAGTGACAGGTTGGGGTAAATCTGTTGTAGCTACCGATCCAAAATATGCCTTTACTATGCAATATGTTGCCAATCAACATGCAATTGCAATATACACTGAACAAAGTCTTGGAACTTATACAGATGCAGATGATATTACTTATCCGGTTCATTTAACAGGTTTGATTCCGTATAATGGCTCCTATTCTTATGTTACTACTACAAACCCAACAGCTTGTATGGCAGGGATATTAAATGGAAACAAAGTAGAATGGGTAGGCCAGGAAGTTTCTATAGGAACTGCAGGGACTAAATATACGTATGCCGGTTTCTGCTATTTTATTGAAGATGCAAAGGGTGACTATTTGAATTTCAAGATAGATTGGCCATTTGCAGGCAATCCTGTGATGACAAAGGTATCTAGTAATTCTGCAAGCGTAAAAGCAGCTGTAAATGGAAATCTGGTTTCTAAATCCGCTATTGAAGCAATTGCTGAATAATTTTAGTTTTATTTTAAGATCTCAAAGGCCTTCATACGAGGGCCTTTGTTTGTATATATATCCATAGAAATAATTCTGTAATTGGGAAATTTAACCCATGTGGAAGTGTGCCGAGTACATATTTAGAATATAAAAGACTATATGTCTATTCACTGTAATGCTGCATATAGAAAATCTTTTTCTCCATCATATATCTGTTTTTAGTATTTTTGAGTTGAGGCCAAATAGGTAGATAACATTTTTTATGATGGTTGATTTCAGGACAGAAGTGATACATCAGTTTCCATAAAAATTTTGAATTTCTGATTTTAAAAAATGTACTTTATTAAAAAATTCGTTAAAAATACTATTTAAAATAAGTATGAAGGATTTCTTCCGCTTTGACATAACCCAAGCGGGCTGCAATTTCCAAATCCTTTACTGCTTCTTCCGTCTGATTCAGGGATATTTTGGCAATGGCCCGGTTGTAGAAAGGTTTCGGATTGGAGGGGTCAATTTGAATGGACTGTGTATAGTCCCGTATGGCAGCTTTATAATTTCCTTTTATCTGAAGAATAACCCCCCGGTTAAAATAGAGCCCAGTTTCAGAAAGTCCTAAATTCAGGGCCTGATTGTAATCCGATAGAGCTCCCTCATAGTCTTTCATATAAAAACGGGCAATGCCCCGGTAATGATAAGCAGCTACTAAATCCGGTTTGTGTTGGATGGCTTGGGAATAATCTTTTATGGCATTGGAATAAAGTCCCAGGTTTTCATATACAATTCCCCGGTTAAAGTAAGCTTCGGCCTGACCCGGACAATTAGCTAAAACATAATTGAAGTCCTGTAAACCTTTTTCGTAAGCTTTGGTATTTGCATAACAAATTGCCCGGTTATAATAGGCAGCTAACCAATTGGGATCGTTTACTAAAACTTCGGAAAATTTATTTATGGCTTGTTCGTACTTCCCCTGGAGAATATAATCCATTCCTTCCCGATGGAGTTGTTTGACTTTATTTTGGCAGGATAATAATGTAAAGAGTATAATAATAATGATTCCGTATTTCATGTTCCCGAATATTTATTCTAATTTATTTCAAAATTAGTGATTTGGAAGGGAATATAAAAATTTCCGTTTGAATTGTTATTTGTTAAATATTTTCCGGATCAAATCGAATCGTTTCATTTTTTTTAAAATCCGGATAATTTTTTCCCTTACTTCAGGTTTATACCAGAAAAAAAACATGTTTTGTTGTTTTTTTTCTGATTCTGTTTTCGGGGTATATATTTTTTGTAGCGAATAGGGGTGATATCCGGTATAGTACATGGTGGTCGCCAATGTCATCGGCGTGGGAGTAAAATCTTGTACCTGTTCCAGTTTAAAATTCAAATGGCGGGTTGTAGCAGCTAATTCGGCCATATCTTCGAGTTTACAGCCCGGATGCGAAGAGATAAAGTATGGGACAATTTGCTGTTTCTGTCCATACTTTTGGTTGATCGCGTCGAATTGTTCTTTTAAGGTATAAAATAAAGAAAAAGGAGGTTTACGCATAAGGGTCAGCACCTGTTCGGAAACATGTTCCGGGGCGACTTTAAAATGTCCGGATACGTGAAATTGGATCACGTTTTGCAGGTATTCGGTGTTTTTCCGGTTGATGACAGGATTTCCTGTATCGTGTAAACAAAGGTCATAACGGATTCCGGACCCGATAAAAACATGTTTAATTTGGGGGTGTTTTCTGGCTAAAGCATATATATTTAATAGAGAAGAATGATCGGTATCCAGATTTTTACAGACGGAAGGGAAAGCACAGGATGCTCTTTTACAGCGGGCGCATAGAGAGTTGTCTTTTCCTTTCATCGTATACATATTAGCGGAAGGTCCACCCAGATCACTAACTGTTCCTTTGAAATCGGGCATGCGGGTGATTTTTTCCAATTCTTGTAAAATGGACTTTTCTGAACGGGAAGAAATGAATTTGCCTTGATGAGCCGATATGGTACAAAAAGCACAACCTCCGAAGCAGCCCCGGTGAAGCGTTACAGAATGCCGGATCATAGTATAGGCAGGAATTTCTTTCCCTTTATACCGGGGGTGAGGAAGGCGGGTAAACGGCAAAGCGTATACGGCATCTATTTCTGCCGTTGTCATAGGGGCGTAAGGGGGATTGACAATAATCTGTTTCTCTCCGGCATTTTGGATAAGTTGGGCTGCTTTCAGGCTATTGGATTCCTGCTCAATGAAACGAAAATTCTGCGCATGCTTTTTTTTATCTCTCAGGCATTCTTCATGCGAAAACAAACGAATGACCTGCCACTTTTTATTTGTTGCATAATTTTCGGTTTGCTTCCGGCATACACAGGTTTGTGGGATGTTCGTTAATACGGAAAAAGGAATACCTCTTTGTAATAATCTGCAAAGTTCCGTCAGCGGTTTTTCTCCCATTCCGTAAATCAGCATGTCGGCATGGCTTTCTACCAGAATAGAGGGCCGGAGATTGTCCTGCCAGTAATCGTAATGTGTCAGTCGTCTTAAGGAAGCTTCAATACCTCCAATGACGACGGGTACGTCCGGGTATAATTGTTTTAAAATCTTTGTATATACGATCGTAGGCATATCCGGACGAAAACCAGCTTTCCCTCCGGGCGTGTATGCGTCATCTGAGCGTCTGCGTTTTGCTGCCGTATAGTGATTTACCATAGAATCCATTGAACCGGCACTAACTCCGAAAAAAAGATTGGGACGTCCTAACTTTTTAAAATCCCGCAAATCGTCCTGCCAGTTCGGCTGAGGCACAATAGCTATTTTTAAACCGATGGATTCTAAAAGGCGGCCAATAACAGCAGCCCCAAAAGAGGGATGATCCACATAGGCATCCCCCGAAAAAAGGATAACATCGATGCTGTTCCAGCCCCTCTCTTTCACTTCCTTTACGGATGTAGGAAGCCATTGTAATTGTTTCTCACTATTCATTCTCCAAATATAAGCTTACAAAGATAATGTTTTTTTATACCTTTGCCACTCCCTAAATAGGACCTTTCTTGTCAAATATAGAGCATAACAGAAAATGAATGATGTAAACATTATCAGTTTAGGTTGTTCCAAAAATCTGGTAGATACGGAATTATTACTTAAACAGTTGGAAAAAGCCGGTTATAGGGCTTCTTTGTACGAAGCCGGGGAAGAGGCAGAAATTGTAGTAATCAATACATGCGGTTTTATCGGAGATGCAAAGGAAGAATCGGTGAATACTATTCTGGAACAAATCGGGAAAAAGAAGGCGGGAAAAATCCGGAAAGTACTGGTTATGGGTTGTCTTTCCCAAAGATATAAGTCAGAATTGGAAACGGAGATTCCTGAAGTAGATGCTTATTTTGGTAAATTCGACTGGAAAGGAATACTGAAGTACCTGGGGAAAACGTATGACAATTCTGTCCGTAATCAGCGCATACTGACTACTCCTTCTCATTATGCTTATCTTAAAATTGCAGAAGGGTGTAATCGTATGTGTTCTTATTGTGCTATTCCCATTATGACCGGGAAATATAAATCCCGGGAACTGGATGAAATTTTAGAAGAATGCCGTCTTTTGGCCCGGGAGGGAGTAAAGGAAATTTTAGTGATGGCACAAGATCTGACTTATTACGGAACTGATTTGTATGGAAAGAATAGATTAGCCGAGTTGATTGATAAAATAGCGGATATAGAAGGGATAAAATGGATAAAATTGCATTATGCGTATCCGGCAGGTTTTCCTATGGAATTATTGTCTGTAATGAAAAAGAGGGAAAATGTTTGTAAGTATCTGGATATTGCTTTACAGCATTGTAGCGATCCGATGTTGAAAAAGATGAGAAGGGGAATTGATAAAGAACAAACCATCCGGCTGATCCGGAAAATCCGACGGGAAGTACCGGGAATATATTTGAGAACAACTTTAATGACGGGACATCCGGGAGAAAAAGAGGAGGATTTTAAGGAATTGTGTGACTTTGTACGGGAAATGAAATTTGAACGTTTGGGCGTATTTCCGTATTCTCACGAGGAAGACACTTATTGTGATAAGTACTATCAGGATGATGTGCCGGAAAAAATAAAAAAAAGAAGGGCAGAAAAAATCATGAAAATACAACAGAAAGTAGCAGAAGCGCTAAATCTGAACCTGCTGGGGAAAGTCGTACAGGTATTGATTGACCGGGAGGAGGAAGGGTATTTTGTGGGGCGTACGGAACATGATTCCCCGGAAGTAGACCCGGAAGTCATCGTTAAATCAGATTATCCTCTACGGGTAGGAGAATTTTATCAGGTAAAAATCTGCGGAACGTATGAATATGATTTAGAGGGAAAGGTTGTTCCGGATTTGGGAATGTAACTAATTTTAAACGGGAGAGTATAAATTTAGGTATAAATGATAATAAAAACAGGAAAAATGAAAACGACAGTATTTATGGCCATGGTTATCGTTTTTTTGGTAACCGCATGTAAAAAACAGGAGAATACGAAACTTACAGCACAGGAATGGCAACTTCAGGAAATGAACGGACTCTCTGCCAAACCGGGAAAAATGCCTACCTTACTTTTTACGGATAGCACAGCTTTATACGGTTTTGCCGGTTGTAACCGTTTCTTCGGAACGTATACCACAAAGGGAAAGGACAGATTGCATATAGAATTGGGAGGAGTTACCATGATGTTTTGCCCGGACATGGCTGTAGAAGATCAATATCTGGAAGGATTAAAGAATGTCGCTTCCTACCATTTCGAAAAGAATATGCTTCAATTAAAAGATTCAGCCGGAAATGTCCGGATGACTTTTATTCCTAAAATGGCAGAAAAGCAGGTAGGGGTAGATAAAGACAGTCACGGTTGTAATAAAGCAGCGGGTTATACCTGGTCGGAAGTACAGAAAAATTGTATTCGTTTATTTGAATCCGGAGTGCAGTTGGTTTCTGTACAGGATACGGCATCTTCTCTGGCTGCTTATATTGTGTTTTCTGCCGATTCCCTGCAGGCAGAAGTATTTCTGCCGGATACGGAACTTCATCCTGTTTTGGAACGCAGAAGCTTACCTGCCGGAGGATATGCGTGGAACCAGGAAGACGATGATACGTTTAATATTAGAAAAGCCGGCGACAAATGGATCATTGAACAGCGGAATACTATACTTTATCAGCAAAGTAAATAATCAATTCAAATACATTTGAAAAAAGGGTATCCGAAAAACAGGATTTTCGGGTACCTTTTTTTATAGATATCTGTCCTCACTCTCACTAAAGCGAATTTTTACTTTGTTAAATATAATTTATGAACTTCTTGGATAATTATAGGATTAAATTAATTTTGTGACAAGATTTTATAAAGAGGTAATAAATTTGATTTTTATCAGGAAAAAGAGAGGAGAATAAAGGAGCAGGGAGAAACGATGATATATTTTAATTAAATAATTGAATTATGAGTAAAAGAGAAAAAAGCATCGAATTACTGAACAGAGCTGTAAACGATGAGTTATTGGCCGTACATCAGTACATGTATTTCCATTTTGTGTGTGACGATTTGGGATACGATCTGCTTTCCGGACTTTTCCGCCGGACAGCCATACAAGAAATGATGCACGTAGAGCAATTGTCAGAGCGGATACTGTTTTTAAAGGGAGAAGTGGAGATGAAAGTTGCCGGTGAAGTGAAAAAAATCCACGATGCCCGGGAAATGCTGGAGCTTGCAGTAAAAATGGAAATGCAAAGTGTAGATGATTATAATAAATGGGCTAATGAATGTGCTGCTGCCTCAGATTCTGTCTCTAAAAAATTGTTTGAAGCTTTGACTGCTGAAGAAGAAGTACATCAGGATCAATTCGATACCGAAATGGAAAATTTGCAGAAATTCGGGGATCATTACTTGGCACTGCAATCGGTAGAACGGAGTAAAAGTGTTGCAACAGGGACTACTGCTGCTGAATAAAAGCGTTTGATATATTAATTTAAAAATGTCGATTATGCAGAACAATTTATTTTGGATTGTGCCGATTTGTTCTTTAATCGCCTTGATTTTTGCCTGGTTGTTTTTCCGTGGCATGATGAAAGAATCGGAAGGTACGGATACCATGAAACGGATAGCTTCCCATGTGCGTAAAGGGGCGATGGCGTATTTAAAGCAACAGTATAAGATTGTAGGAATCGTATTTTTGATTCTTTGTCTCTTTTTTGCATGGATGGCTTACGGACCGGGTTTACAAAATGAATGGGTATGGTTTGCTTTCCTGACGGGAGGTTTCTTTTCGGGTTTAGCAGGTTTTATCGGTATGAAAACTGCCACTTATGCCTCAGCCCGTACGGCCAATGCTGCCCGGAGGAGTATGAACGAGGGATTAAAGGTGGCATTTCGTTCCGGAGCCGTAATGGGATTGGTTGTAGTAGGGTTGGCTTTATTAGATATTTCGTTATGGTGGTTGGTGTTGGATTATTTTGTAGATGAACCGACTGCCAGTCAGAAAGCGATCATGATCACAACGACTATGCTTACTTTCGGAATGGGGGCTTCTACGCAGGCATTGTTTGCCCGTGTAGGAGGCGGAATCTTTACCAAAGCGGCTGACGTAGGAGCTGATTTAGTCGGAAAAGTGGAAGCTGGTATACCGGAAGATGATCCGAGGAATCCGGCTACTATTGCGGATAATGTAGGGGACAATGTAGGGGATGTTGCGGGAATGGGAGCTGACTTATATGAATCTTACTGTGGTTCCGTATTGGCAACAGCGGCTTTGGGTGCTGCTGCTTTTGCAGCATTTCCGGACCAACAATTCAATGCGATTCTGGCTCCCATGCTGATTGCCGCTTTTGGAGTGATTCTTTCGTTATTGGGTATCTTTTTAGTAAAGACGAAAGAAGGTGCTTCTCAATTACAGTTATTGAGGGCTTTGGACAGGGGAATTAATGTCAGTTCGGTATTGATTATCGGAGCGAGTTTCCTGGTGGTCTATTTATTGGGGTTGAGTTATTGGATTTGTGGTTCTGTAATCGTAGGTTTGCTGACAGGAATCGTAATCGGGAAAGCTACGGAACATTATACTTCCCATGCTTATAAACCGACTCAGGATATTGCAAAGAGTTCGCAGACCGGACCGGCTACCGTCATTATCAAAGGTATAGGAACGGGAATGATTTCTACTGCTATACCGGTTATAACAATTGTTGTCGGAATTATTCTGGCTTACCTTTTTGCATCCGGGTTTGATATGGCAAATATGTCGATGGGATTGTACGGTGTTGGTATTGCTGCTGTCGGTATGCTGTCGACATTGGGAATAACCCTGGCTACTGACGCTTACGGACCCATTGCGGACAATGCAGGAGGGAATGCTGAAATGAGTGAATTGGGAAAAGAAGTGCGTCAACGTACAGATGCTTTGGATGCTTTGGGAAATACAACAGCTGCTACCGGTAAAGGATTTGCTATCGGTTCTGCGGCATTGACCGGTTTGGCACTTTTAGCGTCTTATATCGAGGAAATTAAGATTGGTTTGGTACGTTTGGGAGAGACAACTTTAAATGTGGGAGGAGACATCATACAAACTACTTCTGCGACCTTGAAGGATATGATGACTTATTATGATGTCAACTTGATGAATCCTAAAGTGTTAGCCGGTGTATTTATCGGTTCGATGATGGCTTTCTTATTCTGCGGGTTGACCATGAATGCCGTAGGACGGGCTGCTCAAAAAATGGTAAATGAAGTAAGGCGGCAATTCCGGGAAATTAAAGGAATCATGGAAGGTAAAGCAGAACCCGATTATGCCCGTTGTGTAGAAATCTCGACCCGGGGCGCTCAAAAAGAAATGTTATTTCCTTCTTTACTGGCTATCGTTATTCCTATTGTTGTAGGATTGATTTTCGGAGTTGCCGGCGTAATGGGATTATTGGCTGGCGGATTGGGTTCTGGCTTCGTATTGGCGATTTTTATGGCTAATTCCGGAGGGGCCTGGGATAATGCCAAAAAATATGTAGAAGAAGGAAATTTGGGCGGAAAGGGTTCAGAATGCCATAAGGCTACTGTGATCGGTGATACGGTAGGAGATCCTTTTAAAGATACTTCCGGCCCAAGCTTGAATATTCTGATTAAATTGATGAGTATGGTTGCTATTGTTATGGCAGGAGTGACTTGTACAATTAGTTTGATCCACTGACCGGATCCGGAATTAAATATTTTTAGCAAAAAGAGGTTATGTAAATAACCTCTTTTTGTATTTTATGACTTTCCTCTGTTTGCAGGATACTACCCGGTATTTGACAATTCTTTTCAACGGTATTTACAACTGAAAAATTAATCGGAAGAGGTTGTTTCGCTTATCCGATAACCGGATTTTCTGCTTCAATTCATTTGTAAATCAAAAAAATACAGTATAGTAATAAATAATAGATTGTACATATATTAACACTTGAGAATAAAATAGTTTTGTCTATTTTAATTGATTATCAATAGTTTATATAAAAATGCTTAACTACTTACTCCAGACAGAATATTGATAATGAATGATATAGAATTAAAAGAAAGGATCGATTAAATAGGATGGCATCTACACTTTCAGCAACAAAATTAAACAATAATTTAATTTTTCAAAATCTTTATACTCATAATGTTATTCTAAAAGTTAAAAAAAATAAATAATAAACATGATATCTATTTAATCGATCGTTTGTGTTGGATGTGAAATATATGTTAATAAATGGATCGGTTCTATAAGATCATTGGAGACAAGTCTCATCCGAAAAATAGGTAAATGTGTGTTATTACCCATTATTAATAATTAAAAGATAGAAATGATGAAAAAATTAATGTTAATTACGTTGTGTTTATGCTGGGTTATGTATGGTTTTACTCAGAAAAAAGAAGTTTTGTTAGTTGATTATTTTTCGTACACCTCTAAAATCGGAAGCTCTTACCCCGAGCAATTACGGAATGCTATCATTGGCGGAATTGCAGAGACCGGACGTTTATCGGTTGTAGATGTGGATGCTGAAGCGGATTTGAAAATTGAAGCTGAAAGGCGTTCGTCCGAGGGAGCTATGGCAGACGAGACGGCTCGTACGGCTCAGATGAAGACCATGGGAGCGAATTATTTATTGACCGCTCATGTTGCAAATATGGATGCGATTAGAAAAACCTTGGACAATGGCAGTATATATTACGACGGTTTGATTTCTTTTACTGTGAAAGTAACCAATATTACAGACGGATCGATCAAAGTTAGCAAGCAGTTTGATTATTCAGGCTTAAATGCTAAGACCGGAGATAGCCGGGAAGCTGCGATTACAGCAACTTTGGCTTATGTTAAAACGTCTATGCAGAAATTTGTAAATGATTACTTTAAATTGGAATCTACAATTGTAGCTATTGAACAATCCGATAAGAAAAAAGGAGCCGTAACAGTATATATAAATTGTGGGTCTTCCGTAGGTATACAAAAAGGACAACTTTTTGACGTGAAAGTTGAGAAAGATATTGCCGGTAAGAAAATTTTGACCAATATCGGAGCGCTTAAAGCGGAAGAAGTGCAGGGAGAGGATATGACACTTTGTAAGGTAACAAAAGGAGGGAAGGAAATTCTGGAAGCGAATCAGGATGGAAGAAAATTGGTGATCATTTCCGGAAAACAAGGAGGAGGTTTATGGAAAACCATGGGGACTGTCCTGAAGTAGGAAGGATATAGATTAACACAGCATTGAAGGGGCGGGAAGAGTGGAATCTATTTTAGAAAGACTGTCTGATTTATCGTCAGGCAGTCTTATTCCTTTTTCCGGATTTGTTGTGTTTGGAGAAAAAGGGAAAATCTGACCTTATCCTTAAAATTACAAAGCTGAATGTTGTTTTGAAGTAAATCCTGAAAAAGAAATCTCAAGAGAAATTCAAATAGGTATAAGTATTGAAAAAATATCCTACATTTGTATATTAAATGAGAATTTTTGAAAAAAATCATTTATAATTTGTCACAAAAGAGAAGAAAAAATCATATCCTAGTGAGAATGATTTTAGAAAAACAGATAAATGATGCGGAAGCCGAAAAGCTTGAGAGTAGGCGACTAACATTAAATAATAAACTGATATCATGAAAAAAATTTATTTTATTTTAGGATTGTCTGTTATGCTGGCTGCAGGTTGTGGAGGCCAGAAACAATTGGTAAAATCTCAGGAAGATGTGGAAATCGTAGTACCGTGTTCGGGTCCGGAATACATGACGAGCGGAGACTATTTCCGGGCATCGGCTATGGGTTTATCTACAGATATGATGATGGCTAAAAAGAAAGCTTTGGCAGAAGCCCGGGCTGAGTTAGCTACTGCTATGAACAGTACGATGAAACGTGTTATTGATAATTACGGATCTTCTTATCAGCTGGGAGAACAGGAAGAAGCGAAAAGCCGTTTCCAGGATTTAGCCCGTTCGGTCGTGTCTGAAAAATTGACCGGAACGCGTACCTTATGTGAAAAAACGATGAAAACTCCTGACGGAAAATATAAGGTATATGTTGCTATTGAGCTTGCCGGAAACGAAATTATGAATGCTATGAATAACCGGATTAGCAATGATGATAAACTGAAAATCGATTACGAGTACGAAAAATTCAAAAAAGTATTCGATGAAGAGATGGAAAAGCTGGCTAAAGAACAGTAAAAAAAAATCCGAAAATAATCAGGGAACTCCTGTATTTTTGTTGGATTTCAAAAAAAGAACGGCCGGTCCGGAGGGAGAATTTTCCTCTCTCCGGATGGAACGGGAGGAAACTGGACTTTCCGGGTTATTTTCCCTCAAAAGCAAAGGATTTCTGTCGGTATTTTTTTGTTTTGTTTTTTTAGGGACTATCTGGGGACAAACAGGTAATTCTTATGTAAAAGAATATAATTGGAGAAGTGGTTGCCGGGACACATTGCCCCAGTGGGTATTTGAACCAGGGGAGGAAGTGTTTCTGGGAATATCCGATCCATGTCTTGAACCTGAGGCCGCAAGAGAACAGGCTATACAACGTGCATTATTTATATACGGATTACAACAAGGAACAGAACTGAAAGTGGTACTTGATTACCTGACATCTGTGAAGGAACGGTTTTCTTATGATCGGGAATACAGTAAAATGTTGGTATTGGCCACTTGTACTTTTGATTCAGATTTTTTGCGCTATGAGATCTTAAATGAGTATATTTCCCGTTATGGAGAAGTTTTTGTGGCTCTTACTGTTCGTCCGGGCGGGAAAGAAGGGGTCCGTTTTTC
>JAEXFF010000259.1 GCA_023400335.1 Bacteroidota bacterium | reverse complement strand
CCGGAATGAACCGGAAAATGATGAACTGAGTCTGATTATGAAGATACGGGTACGTCCGAAAGTTATACTCGTAAGCACATTTGAAGAAGGAGTTGCCATTATTGACAAATACCGGGATAACTTACTCTGTGTCATTTCGGATGTAAAATACAGCCGTAACGGTGTGGAAGATGAAAATGCAGGTGTTGAACTGATAAAATATGCCCATCAGGCAGACGACAAAATTCCTTGTCTCTTGCAGAGTCACGACATAGAAAATGCCAAACGGGCCAAAGCTGTAAATGCCGAATTTATTAATAAAAACTCTGTTACCCTTTCCCACGATATTACCCGTTTTATTAAAGAAAAACTCGGATTCGGGGATTTTATTTTTAAAAACAGTTTGGGCAAACCCATCGACAAAGCCAGTTCCATAGAAGAATTTAAACAGAAATTAGTCACCATCCCCGATGAAAGTTTGAAATACCACTCCATTCGCAACGGAATTTCCACCTGGTTTATGGCCAGAGGACAAATCAGCCTGGCGAAACGCCTGAGACGTTATCGGTTTGAAGATTTTAAAACAATAGACGAAATCCGGCATTTTATCCTTCAGGTTTTTGAAGGGTATGAATTAAAAAAAATCAGAGGAAGAATCATTAATTTCCGTCCTCAGCTGGTAAACAGTAATCGTTACGTTACCAGCTTGGGAAAAGGATCTTTTGGCGGAAAAGGGCGGGGAATGGCTTTTTTATCTAACTTTATAGAAAATGTGTCTTTCCGGAAACTCATTCCGGAATTGAAGATTGCTATTCCCAAAACGGCTATTATCGGGGTGGAAGAATACGATAATTTTATCGAGATCAACAATTTAATTCAAACGGTCTATACGGAAAAGAATTACGAAATTGTAAAGGAGGCTTTTATCAAAGCTAATCTGTCACCTCAATTGAGGCAAAAACTAAAAAGTTACCTGCAGGTCATGAGAAAGCCTTTAGCGATACGTTCTTCCGGACTGTTTGAAGATTCCCTCAGTCAGCCGTTTGCCGGCGTATATGCGACTTACCTCATTCCCAACAATCATCCCGATTCCGAACGCCGTTTACAGGAATTGGAAACAGCGATCAAACTTGTATATGCATCTATCTATACAGAGGATTCCAGGGCTTATTTCAATGCTATCGATTATGTGATTGAAGAAGAAAAAATGGCGGTCATTATTCAGGAGGTCGTCGGTCAGGAACACAATGGGAAATATTATCCGAATGTCAGCGGAGTAGCACAGTCCTACAATTTTTATCCTTTCTCCTACATCAAACCGGAAGATGGGTTTGCGGTCATTGCAGTAGGTCTGGGTGCCTACGTTGTCGGAGGGGAAAAAACATACCGTTTCTGTCCGCGATATCCCCGTCTGCAACTGGCTTCTATTCAGGATATGATGCGGGATTCTCAAAAATATTTTTACGCAGTCGATTTGCTTCATTCCGATTACGATCTGGCAAAAGACGGAGAACAGGCGGCCATAGCTTCTTACGATCTGAAAGAAGCTGAGGCAGACGGCACTTTAGTGTACAGCGCTTCTGTATACGATTTTCTGAATGAACGGATTGTATACGATTTCAATACCCGGGGCAGCCGAATTGTCAATTTCCCCGGATTTTTAGAATACAATCAGATTCCCCTGCCTAAAGCTTTGGACATTTTACTCAATATTTTTTCGCAAGCGATGGGTTCTCCGGTGGAAATAGAATTTTCACTTAATATAGAAAATCAGGTAGCCACCCTTTACTTATTGCAAATTAAACCTTTAATAAAAAATGATTTCTGGGTGGACATCGATCAGCTGCCCATTGATACTCACCGGATGCTCATGCGGGCAACCAAAGGTATGGGAAACGGCAAAATAGACTCCATACGAGATGTTATTTATATCGATCCCGAAAAATTTAATCGCCTGAAGACTACAGAAATGGCAGAAGAAATCAAAAAATTGAATCAAAAGATAGCGGTTACAGATAACAAATATTTACTTATCGGACCGGGCCGCTGGGGAACCCGTGATCCCCTGACGGGCATCCCCGTAACTTGGTCGGACATCTCCCGGGCACAGGTGATTGTCGAACAAGGATTAAAAGACTATCCTCTGGATGCTTCCTTAGGCTCTCATTTTTTTCACAATGTGACTTCCATGAAAGTGGGTTATTTTGCTATCCCTTACGATTCCGGAGATTCTTTTATCAATTTTGATATTTTAAAAAAACAGGAAACGGTGGAAGAATTACACTTTGCCCGTCATGTCCGTTTTACAACTCCCCTGACCATCCTTATGGATGGGAAAAAACAAACTGCAGTCATTCTCTATGGAGAAAACAGGTAAGTGAAAATGATGAGAAACCGGAACCGGCCATTCCGGACTCTCATCAAACAACACGAGGTTTCGCTTTCGCCGCTCATTTTCTTTTAAATCCCTTGTTCACCACCTTCTCACTCCCATCTGCTCTTGTTTTCGTTTTTATCCTTATCTTTGCCGGAAATAAACTCCGGCTCAGAGGGAGTAGTCCGGAAGATCCGGCTGAAATTGTTTCTGCCCTGATTGGATATATCTTTGCTGGTTAAAGTATGGAAATGAAAAAAGCAATTGTATTATTATCGGGAGGTTTAGATTCCTCCACTGCCCTTTACGTAGCCAAAAATGAAGGCTTCGGGGAAGTATATGCCCTTACTTTCGAGTACGGGCAAAAGCATGAGAAAGAAATTGAAAGTGCCAAAGCGATTGCCCGGGCAGCGGGAGTAAAAGAACACAAATTCGTCAAATTAATGCTCAATCAGTGGGGAAATTGTTCTTTGACCCGGGCGGAAGTGGAAATCGATAACGGAAATGTAGATCGTAAAGATATTCCGTCAACCTATGTGCCGGCCCGGAATATGGTTTTTCTTTCGGTAGCTGCTTCCTATGCCGATGCATTGGATATCAGCGATTTGTTTATCGGGGTAAGTGAAACGGATTATTCCGGTTATGTAGACTGCCGGGCAGATTTTATAAAAGCAATGGAAGAAGCCATTAACCTGGGAACAGTACTGGGAGCCGAAAAAAAACGGAGAATTACCATCCACGCTCCTTTTCTGCACATGACGAAAGCTGAGGAAATCCGGTTAGGAATGGAGCTAGGAGTGGATTTCGGTTTGACGTGGAGTTGTTACCGGGGAAGTGAAAAACCTTGCGGCACATGCGATAGCTGCCTTTTACGAGCCAGAGCTTTCGCCAGTGCCGGAATACCGGATCCCCTGTTGAAAAAATAAACCTTAAAAAGAAAAAAATGATTATCCGAAAATTATACAAATTTGAAGGGGCCCATATCGTCCGGCATTGTTTCTCACAACAATGCCGGGAAAACATTCACGGACATTCTTATGTAGTGGAGGTTTTTATTCGTTCTGACCAATTGGATCATGCCTGTATGGTAATGGATTTTGGGTTACTGGACAAAGTGAAAATGTTTATCGAAAGCTTTGACCATACTTATTCGCTTTGGGCAGGAGAATCCGCAGAAATGAAACATTTTATTTATAAATTTAACCGCCGGGTGGCAGAATTTCCCCTTTCCCCTTCAGCAGAAGGTTTTGCTCTGCTTTTTCTTTATGTTACAGACCTTATTCTGAAAAATACCCGTTTCGAAAATGGGGAAGGAAATGTAGAAGTGGCCTCTGTCCGCGTTCATGAAACCGCAACAGGTTATGCGGAAGCCTTCCGGGAGGATTTACGCTTAGTCCATTTTCCCATTTCAGCTATTCATTTTTCTCCTGCCATAACAGAACAATGGAAAACGACAGACTGGTGGGAAAAATTAATGAACGCCTGATATATTACCTTTAGCAAAAGGCGGCCTCTATCCTATCGTTAAAATTGAAATTTGTATATACCAAAGCGGATGACATGGAAACAATCCAGGCATTTCTCTCTTGCCTGGAAAATTGGCATAAACCGGATATATTTTTACTGCCCTTGGGGTTAATCCGGCAGGAGTACAAGCCAATAGCCGGGAAACATTCCGTTATTGCCGGCTAAAAGGCTGGAGGCATTGCAACCGGTTACCCCTTTCCTTATTGGGTCCGAAGGAAGGAGTTTAAAAAACATTTTTATTATTCAATCCCTTCCTTTTTTCGTAAAGCCAAAAGTGTAGATTGTTTATAGAAAATAAAATCTTCATCCAGTAATTCCCTCAATCCGGCTATTGCCTTTTCCCTTTCATCCTCCTCAAACTGATACAGTAATTCTTTTATATTCCAATCCTTTTCTTCCAACAAAAGCAAAATGCCTTCTTTTATTTTCTTCCTGTCCGGCAAATTTTTCTTTTTCCTTCGGCTCAGGCAGATATCACAACTTCCGCAAACTTCTTTTTCATGCTGACCGAAATAGTTCATCAGTAATAATTGCCGGCATTCTTCCTTTTCCTCCACATAATTTACGACGGCATTTATTTTTTCGGCATAGGCTTGCCTCCGGTCTTCATAGGCTTGACGGGATAGCTGGAGATAAGATAAAGGCAAACGGGGCTGGTGATATATAATATAAGGCCGGTCGTTTCCCGGAATATAACTGACAATCTTCTTTTTGGCTAAAGCCAGTAAAGTATCATAAGCTTTTACCCTCTTTATCCCGATTTCCCCGGCAAGGGAAGTTTCGGTGATATAAACATATTGGGTAAAAATCCCCGGATATTTACGCATAAGTATAATCAACAACTTTTCTTCCCATTCATTTTCCGGAATAAATTCGTTTAACTTTTCCCGTGTAATTAAAAAACAGATGCGGGAACGGGAATTGATAGCAGTCGTGCATTCTATATAACCTCCTACCTGAAGAATACCGATAGCAGAAAGAGTACGGGCATAATCCAATCCAAAATTTTTTACAAATACCCCTTCGTCAAACTCGAAAGCATACCCCTGTCCACTGCCTTCCGCTATCTGAAAATAATTTCCCAGGCATTCATATACCTGCTTTATGTATTTTTTTTCCGGAAAATCTTTTGTAATTCTCGTTTTCAAGGCTGTCACAGCAGCCTGATTGCAAAGCAATACGGCATAAGCTTTTTTCCCATCCCGCCCGGCACGTCCGGCTTCCTGAAAATAAGCTTCCAAACTATCCGGTATATCAAAGTGAATGACCACGCGTACATCCGGTTTATCGATACCCATCCCGAAAGCATTTGTTGCCACCATTACCGGGACTTCATCCTGTTTCCACCTTTCCTGTTTCTTTTCCCTCTGCTGAGTATCTAAACCTGCATGATAGAAATCCGCCTTTACTTTGTTTCCATTTAAAAAATTTGCCAATTGTTCGGCAGTTTCTCTTTTGCGGGTGTATACGATCGCACTGCCAGATAATTTCTGCAAAATATGAAGCAATTCTCCCAATTTATCATCTGCTTTCCGGACGACGTATGCAATATTCTCCCTTCGGAAACTTTTAGATAAAACGTGAGGAGCCGTAAATTTCAATTGTTTTTGAATGTCTTTTGTCACAGCTGGGGTAGCTGTTGCCGTCAATGCCAAGACCGGCGCTCCGGGGAAAAAAGTACGGATTTCTGCTATCCGGAGATAGGTAGGCCGGAAATCATACCCCCATTGGGAAATACAATGGGCTTCGTCCACAGCGAACAGACATATTTTCATTTGTCCCAAACGAATCCGGAACTTTTCGGACGCCAAACGTTCAGGAGAAATATAGAGAAATTTGATTTTGGCACAAATACATTTATTGAGGACAGACTCTATTTGTTCACGGGGCATACCCGTATATACTGCTTCTGCCTCAATACCCCGCCCTTTCAGATCTTCAACCTGATCTTTCATCAAAGCAATTAAAGGAGTGATAACGACGCACAAACCTTCCTTTGCCAATGCTGCCACCTGGTAAGTAAGGGATTTTCCCCCTCCGGTTGGCATCAGAGCCAGTGTATCCTTTCCGGAAATTACAGACCGGATGATTTCCTCCTGCAAAGAACGAAAATCCCCGTATCCCCAATACTGCTTCAAGATGTCTTTTATATCCCTCATGATAAACCCTCTTCTACCCCACAAATATATTAAGAATTCGCTTAAAGTAGCAAAATACGGATGAATATAGGGAAAGGAGGCATTATTTCGCTGTATCCTTCTCATTGCCTCAA
>JAEXFF010000235.1 GCA_023400335.1 Bacteroidota bacterium | reverse complement strand
AAAAGCCACAACAACTTCTATACGAAGGCAATTGTGGACATTCCCGGTAGAACCGGTTGTAAAAGAGGTTTCCTCGGAAAAGACAGAGATAGCCGGAACGGTAATCGATACTGAAAAGAAAGCTTATAAGATAGTCGAAGTACCTTTAAGTCCCCGGTACGTACCAAAAGCCGGTTATTTTAAAGCGACTACCATCACCATAAATCCTAAAGTCTATGAGTAAATATGATGTCAATTTTAAGCGGCTGGCGCTGCTTTTACTGCCTACTTTTTGGCGTAAACCCTTATTTGCAGCGGTAGTATATTCACTGGTCGCTCCTTTTAATATTCTTTATGTCCGGTTTCAGACCTTCCGGCGGCAATCCCTTTACCGGTTAACTCATAACGGACAGGTCTGTTATTTGCGGGCCGTTTTAAATGATACTTTTGATCCCCTTGAACGCCGGTTGACGATAACGGACATATCCGAAGGCGGGACCTATTGGATGCTTTACAAAAGAGAAATGGAAAATTCCGCCTCCTTACCTAAACGGGAAACGCAATGGGCGGTGATGATCACTTCCCGCAAAAGTGGAGATGATAAAAAATACGATTTTTGGATCAATGTACCGGGAATTTTATCGAAGGAGATCGATCCGAATTATTTAAAAGCGATTGTCAATCAGTATAAATTGGCCTCCAAACGATTTTCAATAAATTACCGATAAAAAAATGAAAGAAAAACAAATTTTAGGACGGTTTTTGGACCAGGAAAACAGTAGTTTTCCGGTCGATTGTGAAACTTTGAATTATTTACAAGACAATATTGCGATTGTTTCCGTCTTGGGAAATATTTTAGGTGATAAAGCGATCTTACAGGGATGTGAGGCGGAAGGCATAGAAAGATACAAGGAAGGGTATGTATTTTTGAAAACAACGGCTTTCCCGCAAGGAGAAGTGCTGTTTTTTGAAGGAGGTTTAGTAACCCGGAGTGTATACGTAAAAGAAGAAGCGATCAAGGTTACTGCTCAGGGATATGAGTTTCCCCAAGCTTATGTAGTCCGCTCATTGGTACCGGGAGATGTCGTGGCGGATGGACAAGAAAATGTAAAAGATGTGTTTGTTTGGAAGGAATTTAAAAATTTTAAAACTCTTTTTGAACTGGAAGAAAAAAATGCCGCTCAGGATACTTTGATTGGGGAGTTGTCCCCTCCTCCTTTGGGAACTATACAGATATGGGCGGGGAATGAGAACAATATTCCCGGCAATTATAAACTATGTGATGGTTCAGCTTTAAACATAGCTGATTTTCCGGAATTATATGCAGTAATAGGCGACACTTATAGGTTAGGTCATATGGAGCTCCGGGGAATATTTTATTTACCGGATTTAAGAGGGCGGTTTATTGTAGGCTATAATCCTTCAGATACAGATTATAACAAATGGGGGAATATAGGCGGGGAAAAGGCACATAGACTTACAGTAGAGGAGATGCCTTCGCATTCTCATAGGGTAAGAGATTATTATTATATTGAAAGTCAGAAATATAAACCTATAAACGGAGCAGAGGATGTGGGGGAAAATTATTCCGGTTCTCATGATACGGATGATGATAATCATTATCTGCATTATATAGAACATAATACCTATAATAAAGGGGAGAGTAAGGCTCATGAGAATCGTCCTCCCTATTATACATTGGCGTATATCATGCGGGTAAAAAATATAAACCAATAAACAATACAAAATGTCGATAGTAAAGAGAAAATCATTGAAATTGTGGTTTGAAAAAGCGTCTTATCCGAAGCAAGAAAACTTTTACGATTGGATCGATAGTTTTTGGCATAAAGAAGAAGATACAATTCCTCTCCATGTTATAGGAGGGCTTGCCGATTTATTAAATAACAAATACGCTTTAGCTGCAGGTACGGAATTGGAACAGAATTATCGGCAGCTGATTAAAGATTTTACACTACATCAGGAGATAAATCTCAATGAGTTTGGAATTGTGTACCGGGATATTTCCACGATCCGGAGCATGCTTAAGGATGGGGATACGCTGGAAAAAGCGAAAAATGCATTTCTGGCCTTGGGAGAAAAGTACAAAGACTTTTACGCCTTTGCAAGTTATATAAAGGCATTCCTGGAGGGCGTTTCGGAAGAGATAACATTGACCAGACTGATTCTGGATATCGCAACTTCCGAAGTGAACAAAGAAACGAACCGGGCCAAAACGGCCGAACAGGGAATTTCTCAGAAAATAGAAGCAGAGCAGAGCCGGGCCATAAGTGTGGAGACGGCTTTGGAAGAAAAAATTACAGCGACACAATCGGAACTCCGGCAGAAAGATTCGAATTTAAAATTAGATATGACGGTTTTACAAGGAGCTATTGCTGAGCTGGAAAAAGCCTATGGACAGCCTGTAAATCCGCTGGACATCCGGATCACTTATCCCAAAACCATTACCTTAAATAATCCGGTAAAACAATATATCAAAGCCGAATTGTTACCTGCTTATTGTTTACAGGATGTGCTTTTTATTGGGGATGGCAAAGCGGTAGAAGTGGAACCGGACGGGGGATTGACAGTACTGGGGCTGGGGAAAAGCCGGATTCACGTTATTCCCACCCGGAATACAGCTATTTATAAGACGATTGAAATCGAAGTGATAGAATCTGCTTTTATTGAAGTTTCTCCTACAGCTTTATTACTGACGGGAGACGGAGAATTATTATTAACTTAATCTTTAAAGAAATTGGCATTTACAGAACAAGAAGAAGAAAATATGAGGGCATTGCTTACAGCTCATAAGAATGCTACGCATATCCATCGTCTCGGCCGGGCAAAGGAGCATCTGGCTGATTTGCCCTTTGTCGTACAGGATAAAAC
>JAEXFF010000225.1 GCA_023400335.1 Bacteroidota bacterium | reverse complement strand
ACATAATTCAAATGGATTTATATCGGGATATAACTGGGTGTAAAGCATTACTGCACATCGGGAATAATATTCCATTGCCCATTTCGTATAAAGGGGAGACTGCCGCAATTCATATTCAGATAAGGATTCGAATTCATCCTTTTTTCCCCATTGCTCCATATTCAGCGTTACATAATGTGTAAAGAATTTATTGAGATCTACGCTGCGCTGGTCACCATTATAATAATATGTTTCTGTTTTTCCCCGATAATTGAATAAGTAGCAATCTTTGCCTTCACCCGTGTTATTACACAATTTTGTAGAAACTTCTATATCCGCATTTTTCCAGATATATCCGCCTATATAATCGACGAAACTATAATTTTTACCGTTTCCCTCTTCTTTTACCGGAAACAGCCGATTGTAAGGTTGCCTTACATTATTCAAAGAATACCTGGTTTTTGAAGCTTTGTCGTAGTCATGGTCGTATTCTGTCAATTTGATATCATTGTACCGGATTCCGAACAACAGATTATTGTCTGAATCCACAATACCGAATTTATTTCCCATTTTTATGCGTTTTAATTGTGCAGTTCCCCTGACCATTGAAACCGACTCTGTATACTTCGAGGCCCGGGATTTTCTCAGATAGGCTAACATCCGATTAAAATTCTGGTTCATCGCTTCCCGGCGCAAAGCTGCATCTCTTTTCGCATATTCCTCCTGATGCGTTGAAATAAAAGCCGACCGGCGTGCCCATTCTTTACTTGACAGTAATTTATCGGCAGACTTGTATTTAAACGTGGTTTTATTCCCCAAAATGTCGATAGCACCATAGTAACCGGAAGGTTCTGCAAAAATCAGACAATAATTTTGATAGGAAATAGATTGAATATCTTTCAATTGAATCTGCTTGGGTCCCCATTTGCTCTCAATGTTAATCCGGATCGACTGAACATTCGTTTTAGGATAAATAAGACTTAAAACAAGATCTACCTTCGGAACGTATTGTTCCTGTGCATAAGAACCAAAGCTTAAACACAATATACAAAAGATTATTAAATTTTTCATATTTTACTTTTGCTTTTTTGTTATTCTGTTTACTTATATATGCCTCAGAATTTAAATACTTTGTAGCTAAAGGAGAACTTAAAGGGTCGTAAAAGGTGTATGGTTTACGAGAGCTTTGACTGATGGTATTCTCCTATAATTCTAATAAAATAAATAATTTTTTATTATAAATTGAAAATCGAATAGCAAGACAAAGATAAAAAATGTCTGTAAATGCAACAATATTTCAAAGGAGTTGTCTCAATAAATTTTATTCTCCGGGAACGGGGCCGTGTGTCAAAATTTGGTTCGGAACGATAGGCATCTTGAATATAAATCCATAAAAAATCCCGCTGTAAATTTACAACGGGATTTTTATTATGGTTTATTTTGAAGCCTTATTTCACTTCTTCGAAATCGACATCAGTGACTTCCTGGTCTTTTCCGCCGTTATTTTGTTGTCCGGCGTTCGGATTTCCCTGAGGACCTTGTTGAGCTCCGCCCTGTTGTTGCTGTTGTTGAGCTTGGGCGTTGTACATTTCCTGAGAAGCAGCCTGGAAAACATTGTTCAGTTTGTCGATAGCACTGTTAATGCGGGCAACATCCTGAGCTTTGTGGGCGTCTTTCAGTTCCTGAAGAGCTGATTCGATCGGTGCTTTTTTATCTGCCGGTAATTTGTCTCCGAATTCTTTCAGTTGTTTTTCTGTTTGGAAGATCATAGAATCGGCTTTATTGATGGTATCGATCCGTTCTTTTTCCTGACGGTCGGCTTCGGCGTTGGCAGCTGCTTCGTCTTTCATCCGTTTGATATCGGCGTCAGACAATCCGGAAGAAGCTTCGATCCGGATAGACTGTTCTTTGCCGGTTGCTTTATCCTTAGCCGATACATTCAGAATACCGTTTGCGTCTATGTCGAAAGTCACTTCAATCTGTGGTATTCCTCTCGGGGCAGGCGGGATGCTGTCCAAGTGGAAACGACCGATGGTTTTATTGTCTTTTGCCAAAGGACGTTCTCCCTGTAAAATATGGATTTCTACAGAAGGCTGGTTGTCGGCAGCTGTAGAGAATACTTCAGATTTTTTCGTCGGAATAGTCGTATTGGCTTCAATCAATTTCGTCATCACACCGCCTAAGGTTTCAATACCTAATGAAAGCGGAGTAACATCCAGCAACAATACATCCTTTACTTCTCCGGTCAATACACCTCCCTGAATAGCGGCACCTACAGCTACAACTTCGTCCGGATTTACGCCCTTTGAAGGAACTTTGCCGAAAAATTCCTCTACTTTTTTCTGGACGGCAGGAATACGGGTAGACCCCCCTACCAAAATAACTTCGTCAATTTGGGAAGCTTGTAAACCGGCATCTTTCAATGCTCTTCTACAAGGTTCAATTGTGGCTTCTACTAATTTATACGTCAGTTGATCAAATTGGGCTCTTGTGAGTGTTCTGACCAGGTGTTTGGGTATACCGTCTACCGGGAAAATATACGGAAGGTTGAT
The DNA here is from genome assembly GCA_023400335.1 of Bacteroidota bacterium. Taxonomy (GTDB): domain Bacteria; phylum Bacteroidota; class Bacteroidia; order Bacteroidales; family Marinifilaceae; genus Culturomica. The sequence goes on along the minus strand of JAEXFF010000225.1, from coordinate 4,878 downwards.
TTCCGTGGTCGTCGAACTGGACAATTCAATTTTTGCTTTTTCTGCGGCTTCTTTCAAACGCTGGTGAGCCATCGGATCTTTGCGGATATCTACGCCTTCGTCTTTTTTGAATTCGTCGGCCAGCCAATTGATGATGATATCGTCAAAATCATCTCCACCCAAATGGGTATCCCCGTTTGTTGATTTCACTTCAAATACGCCGTCTCCTAATTCCAGGATAGAGATATCAAACGTACCTCCGCCTAAGTCGAATACGGCAATTTTCATATCTCTGTCTTTCTTATCAAGCCCGTAAGCCAAAGCGGCAGCTGTCGGCTCGTTGATAATACGTTTAACGCTTAAACCGGCAATTTCTCCGGCTTCCTTGGTTGCCTGACGCTGAGAATCGCTGAAATAAGCCGGTACTGTAATCACTGCTTCCGTAATTTCCTGACCCAGATAATCCTCTGCAGTTTTCTTCATTTTCTGAAGGATCATGGCAGAGATTTCCTGAGGGGAATATTTCCGGTCATCGATAACCACACGCGGAGTGTTATTGTCTCCTCTTACTACCTCATAAGCTACGCGATTGATTTCATTGGTGACCTGATCATATGTTTCCCCCATAAACCGTTTGATAGAGTAAATCGTTTTCTTCGGGTTTGTTATCGCCTGACGTTTAGCCGGGTCACCTACTTTTCTTTCTCCGTTATCTACAAATGCTACAATAGAAGGAGTGGTGCGTCTACCTTCACTGTTCGGAATCACTACCGGCTCATTACCCTCCATTACGGCTACGCAAGAGTTTGTAGTTCCTAAGTCAATTCCAATTATTTTTCCCATAGTGCGTTTTATTTTATTTGTTTATATTATTCGTTTTCTTCCCTCTTAAGGTTTTCCCTTGAGTACGATTATCTTTTAACAAACCTTATGCCATTTCATTATCTGCTTCATTTTTTGTAAAAATGTCGGATTTTATATAATTTAAGTTGTGAAATGTCATGTTTTGTGCCAAAACGTCATATTTACAGGTATACGCATCCCGTCAGGATGGGTTCAGTCATTCCCCTCTAATTTTTTCATTTCCCTATTCTTTGTTTTTTCTTCTTTCGCTATTCTTTTTCTATCTTTGTATTCTAATGAGTTAGAAGTTTTACAACAATAAGCCGGGTTGGTGCGGGAAAATTATTCTGTAAAATAAGTCAGATTTAGAATGAATACGAAAAGTATCAAAAAAAAGATTTTGCTTTTATATCGTTTACCGCTGGAGGGGAAAGAGGAGAAGAAAGCGGAAAATTACGAATGGGAAATAAAAAATTTGTCAGCATCCGTTACTCAGGAGGAATATGTACAATTGTTGAATACGACGGAAGCAGAGACAGTACTTTTATTGCAAGACAATCGTTTTTCCTGGCCGACAATAGCCAGTGGAATAGAGAAATATCTGGATGGAAAGAATAATAACAGCATCGGGTATATAAATAATTTTGATAAAAAAGAGAGATTTACAGGAATATTCAATCTTTGGAAAGCTGACAAAAAAGTGGTCGATAGTCCGCTTTTAATCGGTCCTAAATCTCTTTTTCTAAAAGCATATGCCGGAGGGGATTTGGCAGCCGATCCAATGGAAGCTATCGGATACAGCCTCTATAAAACTTCGGGAATAAATTTTTGCCGGATAGAAACAAAAGGTGATTTCCGGACGAATTCCCCTTTGAAAGAAGGACATCGTCCGAAGCTTTTTTGGAATTATGCTTTCGGGGTCCCTTTTACCTATCTGTTTTCAGGTAAATTTTTCAGGGAATTTTTTCAGAAAAAGGGGAGGGTTCCCCGTGAAATGACTTTCCGGGCATTGATGTTCCTTTTTATTGCTTTTGCTTTTGTATTTATGCCTTATATCAGCCAGGATTATGGAATTACAGGTGATGAACCGGTGGATTCCCGGCATGCGGGCTATGTTTTGGATTATTTTACCAAGGGCGATCCGGCAGCAATCAATCAACCTAAAACTGCATTACATTTATATGGTATTTCCATGCAGGTGATCGCTGCTGCTGTATGTGAGCTCTTCCATATCGATCATTATTACGAAACCCGGCATGTTATTTGCGCATTGAACGGAGCTTTGGGAATTTTATTTGCGGGATTGCTCGGCTTACGTTTGGGGGGAGGTTTGTGTGGACTGCTGTCTGTATTGCTGCTGTTTTTTACTCCCCGGTATTTCGGACACAGCATGAATAATTTGAAGGATATTCCTTTTGCCGTAGGCTATTTGATGGCTGTTTATTATACCATACGCCTTTTTGATTACTATCCTTTCTTTCGTTTGCGTCATATAATCGGTTTGGTACTGGGGATTGCCCTGGCGCTGGGCACCCGTTCCGGAGGATTGATTTTATATCCAATGCTGCTTATGTACGGCGGTTTGTATTATATTTCTACTTATGGAGTGAGAGAATTTTATAAAATCGGTAAATACCGTCAATCGATATGGAATATCCTTCAGGTTTTCGTGATTGTCATTGTATCCAGCTATATATTGGCTATTTTATTGTGGCCTTTTGCCCTTCAGAAACCCTTGTCCAATGTATTATTTTCCCTGCAGAAATTTACGAATTATAGCATCGGTTTGAGAACCATTTTCGACGGGGAGCAAATGATGTCTAATATGTTACCGTGGAAATATGCTCCTAAATACTTGTTAATCGGAATGCCTTTAATTACTGTATTGGGATGTATCGGATCCGGTATTTATGTATTGGTCAAGCGGAAAGCTTTTGTATTGCCGGTTTACTTTATTTTCTTTGCTTTCCTCTTTCCCTTGTTTTGGGTGATCTATAAAAATTCTAATTTATACGGAGGAATCCGGCATTTATTATTTGTTATTCCTCCCATGGTGGTTTTATCTGCTTTTTTCTGGACAAAGCTATTGGAATACAGGAGGAATAAGCAGATACAAACAGTAGTGCTGCTCATTCTTATGGGATTGCTGGTTTTGCCGGTTATCCATTTTTTCCGGAATCATCCTAATCAATATGTATATTTTAACGAGCTGGCAGGGGGACTGAAGAAAAGTTATGGAAATTATGAAACGGATTATTATTTCAATTCGCTCAAAGCTTCTTCAGACTGGTTTAAAAAAAATGTGCAACTTCCCTCGGACCGGAAAACTGTTATTGTCACGCAGTTCCCGGACGGAGTTTCCTATTACTTTAGGAAAGATACCAATGTGAAGGTGATCTATAGCCGTTATTATGAAAAATATTCCAAAGATTGGGATTACGCTTTATTTGGAAATGTATATGTGAATCGGTTTCAGTTGCAGCAGGGGTTATATCCGCCTGACGGAAATCTGTACTCTCCGGCTGTAGACGGCTATCCCGTTTCCTGTGTTGTAAGAAGGCCCACTAAAAAAGAATTGAAAGGTTTTGAATTGGAGAAAGAAAATCGGATACCGGAGGCATTACAGGTTTTCGAAGAATATACGGCAGAATATCCGGGAAACGAGGAAGTATGGTCCAGAATGGCAAAATTGTATTATGTAACTAAACAATATGATAAAGTACTGGAAAGTGCAGAGAAAGCCTTGTCTTTACATCCGGCGCTGAATGAGGCCCTTTACATGCAGGCAATGGCTTATATTAAAGGGGGGAATTACCCGGCTGCATTGTCTGCAACGGAACGGATGCTGGCACAGAATTCTGTTTCAGTCGACGCCCATTACCTGAAGGCGTTGGTTTATTTTTCTATGAAAAATTATCAGGAAGCTATAAATTGTCTGAATAAATTACTGAATATACGTCCTAATGATGGAAAAGCTTTATTGTTAGCTGCCGATATTATCCGTATAAATGGTGATTATAGGCAGGCTGCTGAATTATACAGTAAAGTAGTGAAAGTTATTCCGGATATATCGGCTTTGACGCATTTGGCAGATTGCCTTTGCCGGATAAAAAATTATGCTCAGGCTGAGCAGGTTGTGAAAAAAGTGTTGAAAGCAGAACCCAACTATCTTCCCCTGTTAAAAGTGGAGCTGAGGTTGAAATTGATGCAGCATAATTATGCTGAGGCAGCGCATTTGTTGAGCCGTTTATCCGGGGTAAATACAGATGCTGAACTATTCGTTTTAAGGGCTTTGTATATGCAGGCTTTGAATAAATCTGAAAATGCATTGACTTTATTGGATAAGGCCTTACAGTTGGAACCGGACAACCGCGAAGCACTTTTGTATAAAAAGAAAGGAAATTCGGCATGGATCTGAAAGAAAGGCGGAAAATTGAAACAGTAAGACGGCATCCCTGGGAAATGTCGCGGGCCGGGATAATTGACAGTTTGTTGAAATTAGAACCGGAGCGGGAGTATGAGATTTTAGATATTGGATGCGGGGATTTGTTTTTAGAGGAATATCTGCTTGGGAAACATCCCCGGCTTCACTTTTATTGCGTGGATATTGCCTATTCGGAGGAAGAAGTCCTTCTGCTCAGTCAGAAAAATAAACAGGTAAAGGTTTTCAATAATTTTACAGCTGTGGCAGATAAGGTAAAACAGATGGATTTTATTCTATTGCTGGATGTAGTAGAGCATATTGAAACTGATCAGGCGTTTTTAAAACAATTGACAAACCGGCCTTTTTTTACGGAACATACGGAAATTTTAATTACAGTTCCGGCTTTTCAAAGTTTATATACTTCGCACGATCTTTTTCTGGGACATTACCGCCGCTATTCTTTGAGGAAATTGAAGGATCTCGTCCGGCAGGCAGATTTAAAAATATGTACTTCCGGGTATTTTTATACGTCTTTATTGCTGCCCCGGATATTGAAAAAAGGAAAAGAAAAAATGCTGGGAAAAGGAAAAGAAACTACGGGATTGGTAGAATGGAAAGGGAAAAATGGGTGG
>JAEXFF010000212.1 GCA_023400335.1 Bacteroidota bacterium | reverse complement strand
CAGCATGGATTGTTGCTCATCGTTCAGGGCTGAAACCCCATTCATCATTTTGACGATTTCTTCGTTTTTGTCTACTTTGTTCTGGAAATCAGTGATTGATATGGCTTCACCTGCAATTTCTCCGACTTGATTCCGGGAACGGTTAAAAATACTTGCACCTGAGCTCAATGCATCGCCGACAATAAAAGCTACTAGTGCCAAACCGATTACAATACTTACAAGTAATCCACCACGGTTTCTGATGTTTTGTAATGTTGCCATTTATTTGGATTTTTTAATTTTTACGCTATTTTTTGAGGGTACGAATATAGGCAAAACCCTTATGTTGTGCAAATATTTACCTTAAATTCTCGGAATGAACTTTTAAATTGTCCTCTTCTCCGAATGGGTTGAATTGCTGTGTTGTCTTTTTTATGAAAAAATAAAAAATCAACGTTCAGCAGTATCTTCTTTTTTCTTTTTTGTTGCTTTAGCAACTGTTGTTTTCGTATTTGTTTTTTTGCTTTTCGGGGACGCTTTAGCCGTTCGGGCTGATGTTTTGGAAGAAGTGGTTTTCTTGGAATTTTCTTTTTCAATAATGGCCAGACATTCTTCCTGTGTCAGTTCTTCTGCTTTCAGGGTCTTGGGTATTTTAAAGTTTTTTTTGTCGTATTTGATATAAGGTCCGAATCTGCCGTTCAGGACAGTGATTCCGTTATCGAATACTTTTATTTGTTTGTTTTTATCGCTTTCCCGTTTTTCTTCGATTCGTTGAATAGCCGTTTCCAGTGTAATGGTTGATGGATTGTCTTCTCCCTTTTTTAGAGAAACAAAGGAATTGTTGTGTTTGATATAGGGTCCGAACCGACCGATACCCACACTGATTTCTTTGTTTTCAAACATACCTAGTTTTCTGGGAAATTTGAACAATTCCAGGGCTTCTTCCAGGCTGATAGTCTCCATGAGTTGACCTTTACGTAAGCCGGCATACCGTACGTTTTCTCCTTCTCCTATCTGGGCCATGGGACCGAACCGGCCGATCCGGACGGATACCGTTTCCCCGCTCCCAGGGTCTGTGCCCAATATTCTTGCCCCTGTATTGCGTTCTGAATTTTTAAGTGTTTTTTCTACATTGTCGTGAAAGGGACTGTAAAACTGTCCGATCATATTCTGCCATTTGATGTCTCCTTCTGCAATGTCATCCAGCGCTTCTTCTGCCTGTGCCGTAAAGTTGTAGTTCATAATATTGGGAAAATGGCTGTCCAGAAAATCGGTTACTACCATACCCATATCTGAAGGGAAAAGTTTCTTCTTTTCTGCCCCGAATGTTTTTTTCAGTGCGGACACTTGAATGTCATCTTCTTTCAGCTCCATTTGCCGGATTGTCCTCTCTGTCCCTTCTCTCGATTCCTTCGTGATATAACCCCTGTTTTGAATGGTGGTAATGGTCGGAGCATAAGTAGAAGGACGTCCGATACCCAGAGTCTCCATTTTCTTTACCAGACTGGCTTCCGTGTAGCGGGGAGGGTGTTGGGTGTATTGTTCTGTTGCGATGATCAGTTTACGGTTCAGTAAGTCCCCTTTGTTAATGGGTGGAAGCAATGTACTTTTCTCATCATCGTGTTCGTCGTCATGAGATTCTCTGTACATCCGGAGAAATCCGTCAAAAATGACAACTTCTCCACTGGCAATAAAAGGAATTTCACTTCCGGAAACACCAATTGTAATACTGGTCTTCTCCAATTCGGCATCCGCCATTTGAGACGCAAGCATCCGTTTATAGATTAATTCATAGAGGACCTGTTCGTTTTTGTCTCCTTCAATGGTGGTTTTATCCATATAAGTAGGACGAATGGCCTCGTGTGCTTCCTGTGCCCCTTTGCTCTGCGTCGTAAACTGACGTGATTTAGAATACTTTTCACCTAATGTCTGGCATATAACGGCTTTTGCACTTTTTATCGCCAAAGCGGATAGGTTTACAGAGTCTGTCCTCATATAAGTGATATATCCCCTCTCATATAATTTCTGGGCCACAGCCATTGTTTGGGAGACAGAAAATCCCAGCTTGCGGGAGGCTTCCTGTTGCAAGGTAGATGTTGTAAAAGGAGGGGACGGTTTCCGGATAGAAGGTTTCGTCTCAACCTGACTCACTGTAAATTGAGCTTTTTTACATACTTGCAGAAATTTCAAGGTATCTTCTTGATCAACAAAACGTTCATCTACCTCTGCTTTTACCTCTGCCCGTTCTCTGTTTGTTTCAAAAATTCCGTTTGCCCTATAGTATTGCTGTTCCTGAAATGCATTGATTTCTCTTTCCCGTTCTACAATTAATTTTACAGCAACAGATTGTACCCGGCCAGCCGAAAGAGAAGGTTTTACTTTTTTCCAGAGTACCGGAGATACTTCAAATCCCACTAAACGATCCAATACCCTTCTGGCTTGCTGAGCATTTACCAAATTCTGGTCGATATTACGGGGATTTTGAATGGCGTGTAAAATGGCGTCTTTTGTAATTTCATGAAACACAATCCGCTTTGTATTTTCCGGTTTTAAATTCAGGGCTTCGAAAAGATGCCAGGCAATAGCCTCTCCTTCGCGGTCCTCATCGGACGCCAGCCATACTGTTTTTGCCTCTTTTGCTAAAGCTTTCAATTCTTTTACGATCGCTTTTTTATCGGCAGATATTTCGTATTTGGGTTGAAAATTATTTTCGATATCAATGCCGAGATCTTTTTTTTCCAGGTCCCGGATATGTCCAAAACTGGATTTGACGGTATAATTATTGCCTAGAAAGCGTTCAATTGTTTTGGCTTTTGCCGGGGACTCCACTATTACCAGATTCTCAATCATGCCTGTGTATTAAATCAGCTTTATTGTTCAGCGCTTTATCGACGCCAAATTTATAATTAAATTTTCGGCTGCAAACCTACGGAAAAAAAACTAAAAACTAAAAACAATAAGCTAAAACTTGAATGCAAGCGAATTAACTGAAAAATGAAACCTCTTTTATCTGTACAACTATTTTTTTATTTTTTCTGTACTGGATCAGGGGATAATCAGGGGAATAAAAACGGGAAAAAATCCGGAATAGTCATGCCGGATTGTTTTTTATGCCAATCCGGTGAAGAAAGAAAGATTCGCTAACCTATATAAAGAGGATCATTTTCACGGTCTTTTAACAATAGAAAAACGATCTGAATTATACGAAACGATTATTATATAAAAATCCATGATTTCGGATAAGCTGCTGTAATGCACAAATCTTAGTACAATAAAAGAATGGCGATTATTTTTTACTGGAAAAAAATTTACGGTAAAAAAGGATTAAAAGGAGAACGCCTATGGTAATATAAGAATCGGCAATGTTGAAAATCGGCCGGAAAAATACAATGTAATCTCCTCCCCATACAGGAACCCAGTCGGGTAAATAACCCTCGTATAATGGAAAATAGAGCATATCTACAACTCTTCCGTGCAGGAAAGATGCGTATCCTCCTCCCGCAGGTAAAAAAGTCGCAACCTGGCCGTTGCTGTCGTTGAATAAAAGACCGTAGAACATACTATCGATGATGTTACCGATAGCTCCGCAAAAAATAAGGGCAAAAGAAAAAATTACACCTACAGGAGCTTTTTCTTTTAACAATTTCACAATGTACCAGCCTATCCCTGCAACGGCAAAAATACGGAATATACTTAAAAGCATTTTTCCCGTTTTTCCGCTTTCCGATGCCATCCCGAAAGCCATTCCGTTATTTTCGATAAAATGAATTTTAAACCACTCGCCGAAGACATTGTATTCGTCTCCGATCATCATGTGAGTTTTAATCCAGATTTTCACGACCTGGTCAATTGCTAATAAAGCAATGATAAAAATAATCAGTTTTTTTTGCACACTCATTCCTGACGATTGAAAATTTAGAATCTTAATCGTTTAACGATTAAGATTCCTGTCCTTCTTTGGCTTCCATGCTCAAAGTGGCATGCGGTACCGCACGCAATCTTTCTTTGGAAATCAGCTTTCCGGTGACCCGGCAAATGCCGTAAGTTTTGTTTTCAATTCTTACCAGCGCAGCTTCCAGATGGGAAATGAATTTTGCTTGTCTCTGGGCTAAGCGGCCTGCTTCTTCCTTCGACAAAACGGACGCTCCTTCTTCCAGGACTTTAAATGTAGGAGAGGTATCCGCGATGTCATTTCCATCACTGCCTGAAATAACAGCCTTCAATATTTCATAATCTTTTTTGGCCTTACTGAGTTTTTCAAGAATTATCTCTTTAAATTCCTGCAACTCCTCATCTGAATATCTGGTTTTCTCTGCCATAGCTTTTGAATTTTTATCCAAAATAAGAAGTAAATGAATTACTAAAATGTCATTCTTATACTTTTCTTCTTATCCGGAGGTTACACTTTTTCAATTTTAATATAAGTCGTAATATCGTCAATTTCGACTTCCTTAGCCTCAGCTTCTATGGTGTCTGTCAAATTTATGCTTTCAGCCAGTACCTGACTGGCAATGTATGTTGAAAAATTTTCTACCGCTTCATTAATTTGAACCTGTTTTCCGATATGTAAACGGATTTTGTCCGTAACATCGAAATTACTTTCTTTCCTCAAATTTTGAATTCTATTAATAAATTCCCGCGCGATACCTTCTTCTTTTAATTCTTTTGTGATATTAATATCTAGGGCTACTGTCACTTTTCCTTCATTGGCAACAAGCCAGCCCGGGATATCTTCCGAGAGAATTTCAACATCTTCCAATCCCAAAGTTAATGTTTCGTTCCCGAATTGCAATTGAAATTCCCCTTTTTTCTCAAACTGGAAAATATCATTTTGGTTCATCCCTGCAATAGCAGCCGAAATCTGTTTCATATATTTACCGTATTTCGGCCCTAAGGTTTTGAAGTTGGGTTTGATCTTTTTAATCAGGACGCCGGTAGTGTCTGTAATGTATTCAATTGTTTTTACATTTACTTCTGAAAGTATAATGTGTTTTACCGCATCCAGTTGTTGCTGCATTTCCTCGTTCAAAATCGGAATCATCAATTTGCTCAGCGGTTGTCTGACGCGGATTTGCACTTTCCGGCGTAGGCTTAATACCATGGAAGAAATTTGTTGGGCTAACTGCATCCGTTCTTCCAGCTGCGTATTGATTAAACTTTCGTTCGCTTTCGGGAATTGTGTCAGGTGGACACTCTCTTTAAAATGTTCACTGACTTTATTCAGGTCTGTAAAGAGCTGTTCCATATAAAACGGAGCAATAGGCGCTGCCAGTATAGCCACAGTTTCCAAGCAGGTATAAAGGGTTTGATAAGCTGAAATTTTGTCGGTAGAATACTCTCCTCCCCAGTATCTTTTCCGGGATAAACGTACATACCAGTTAGAAAGATTTTCGATGACAAAATCCTGTATAGCCCTGCCTGCCCGCGTCGGTTCGTATTTTTCATAGGCTTCCGTTACTTCTTTGATTAAAGAGTTGAGTAACGAAAGGATCCATCGGTCTATTTCAGGACGTTCGCTGATTGCTACTTCGTTTTCTGTATAATGGAAACGATCGACGTTGGCATAAAGGGCGAAAAATCCATAGGTGTTATATAAGGTACCGAAAAATTTACGTTTTACTTCGTCTATTCCGGCAATATCGAATTTCAAATTATCCCAAGGCTGTGAGTTGGTAATCATGTACCACCTGAGCGGGTCAGAACCGAATTGCTCGATTATCGTAAAGGGATCGACGGCATTTCCCAAACGTTTGGACATTTTATTCCCTTTAGCATCCAGTACTAATCCGTTGGAAATAATATTTTTGAATGCTACAGAATCAAAGGCCATTGTGGCAATGGCATGTAAAGTAAAAAACCAGCCTCTGGTCTGATCCACTCCTTCGGCGATAAAATCTGCCGGGAAACGGCGACGTTCGTCTATATCTGCCTGATGTTCGAAAGGATAATGCAATTGAGCATAGGGCATGGCTCCGGAGTCAAACCATACATCAATCAGGTCTTTTTCCCGCACCATTTTTTCTCCTTTGGAAGAAACCAAAATAATATTGTCGACATAGGGCCGGTGAAGATCAATTTTATCGTAATTCTCCTTGGAATGATCTCCGATAGTAAAATCCTGATATGGATTTTCCTGCATAAACCCGGCTTTTACCGATTTATCTATCTCTTCTTTAAGTTCTTTGACGGAACCAATACATTTTTGTTCACTCCCGTCTTCGCTGATCCAGATAGGAAGAGGAGTTCCCCAATAACGGGAACGGGAAAGGTTCCAATCGACCAGGTTTTCCAGCCATTTCCCAAAACGTCCTTCGCCGGTGCTGGCAGGCTTCCAGTTAATTGTCCGGTTCAGTTCCTGCATGCGGTCTTTAACGGCCGTCGTGCGGATGAACCAGGAATCCAGTGGATAATACAATACGGGTTTATCTGTACGCCAGCAGTGAGGATAACTGTGTATATGTTTTTCTACTTTAAAAGCTTTGTCCTCTTTCTTCAGCATAACAGCGATATCAACATCCAAAGTGGAATCTTCTTCTGTTAAGTTCGGATCGTATGCATTTTTTACAAAACGACCGGCATATTCTGAATATAATGCAAGATTGACGTTTGTCTTCAAAAAACCGGGGTCTATATCTTCCAAGGTAAAAAAGCGTCCCTGCTTATCCACCATAGGTTGCTTGTTTCCTTCTTTGTCTGTCAGCAACATCGGGGCAATTCCGGCGATTTTGGCTACCCGGTCGTCATCTGCACCAAAAGTGGGGGCAATGTGTACGATACCCGTACCGTCTTCTGTTGAGACATAATCTCCTGTAATTACACGGAAAGCATCTCCTTCGGGACGCATCCAGGGTAAAAGTTGCTCGTAACGGATTCCCTCCAGTTCACTTCCGTTGAATTCTCCGGTTACTTTATAAGGTATCAGTTTTTCTCCGGGTTGATATTCTTCCAGGGGAATTTCTGCTGCTTTCGGGTTGAAAAAGGCATTGAATCGGTCCTTTGCCAATACTACCGTAACCGGATTATACGTATAGGGATTATAAGTTTTAACAACCAGATAAGTGATATCCGACCCAACGGCCAAAGCCGTATTGGAGGGTAAAGTCCAGGGAGTTGTTGTCCACGCAGTAAAATAGACCGTATCGGAATCTTTGAACAATTTTTCCGATAATTCGTCGCGTACTATTTTAAATTGGGCAACACAGGTAGTATCCTTAACATCCCGGTAGCATCCCGGCTGGTTTAATTCATGAGTACTTAAACCCGTACCGGCAGCAGGAGAATAAGGCTGAATGGTATACCCTTTATAGAGGAATCCTTTCTGATACAACTTCTGAAGCAAAAACCAGAGCGTTTCGATATAACGGTTATCATAAGTGATATAAGGATGATGCATATCCACCCAATAGCCCATTTTCTGGGTCAATTCTTCCCATTCCCGGGTGTATTTCATTACCTCTTCCCGGCATTCCCGGTTATATTCTTCTACGCTGATGCTTTTTCCAATTGCTTCTTTGGTGATCCCTAATTTCTTTTCTACCCCTAATTCTACGGGTAAGCCATGGGTATCCCAGCCTGCTTTCCGTTCTACATAAAATCCCTGAAGAGTTTTATAACGACAAATAACGTCCTTGATTGTGCGGGCCATGACATGGTGAATTCCCGGCATTCCGTTAGCAGAAGGAGGACCTTCATAAAACACGAAAGAAGGATGGCCTTCCCGGGTTTTTAAACTCATTTCGAATGTCTTGTTTTCTTCCCAGGTTTTTAAAATGTCTTTGTTCACCTGTGAAAGATCCAGACTTTTATATTCAGGGAATTTTTTCTCCATGTGTATCTATTTTTATAATGTTGAAATCCTTAATATATATTCCTTAACAGGTCATTTTATTTGTATGACCGGTTTCTATTGTTTTAAAAATGATTTTTGCAAATAGGTTGCAAATATATGATTTTTAATTGAAGATTATATAATAAGTCCACCGACTATTTCATATTTTCGCAGTCTCTTTTATATTAAAGGCTTTTATAATCCGAAATATATACGATTCTGGCCGCCTATAGATCTTCTCTTTTTTCCGTTTTTCGGAACTTTCAATTCCGGATGGAGGAATTTCTGATGCCGGATTCCGTTTTTATTTTTCTTTTCTTACGACAAAACGTGCTGTAAGTCTGCTGCGCTGTTCTACTAAAGTGGGCGTATCTCCTATTAGTTTGTGAATAATTTCTTCCGTATAGTGGCGAATCGTAATTAAACGTACATTTTTATTATATAACACTTCATAATCATCTTTCAATTCGTTAATGAAATGGTGAAAGATTGCTTCATTATTGTCGATACAAAAAGAAAAGCTGATGGCTGAGTTTTGCATCAGGTTTAGCTTTAAGCGGTATTTTGCCAAAGCTCCGAAAATTCGGCTCAATTTTTCTTCTGCAATAAACGAGAAATCACGGGGAGTAAGGGTCAGAAGTAATTGATTATCTTTATTGATATAAATCGGGGGCAGTTTTAATTTCTCTTCCAATTCCCGGATTACCGAACCGTGCTCTTCCGCATGTAAAAAAGATTTTACAAAAAGGGGTATTTTTTTGTTTTGTAACGGTTTAATCGTTTTAGGATGGATAACTTTTGCGCCGAAATTGGATAGTTCTATGGCTTCGCGATAGGATAATTTCGGTAAAATCTCCGTATCTGAATATAATTTGGGGTCGGCACTCATAATGCCTGGTACGTCTTTCCAGATAGTTACGCTTTCTGCATCCAGTAGATTGGCCAATATAGCTGCCGTATAATCGGAACCTTCCCGTCCCAGTGTTGTGGTTTGATTCGTGGGAGTACCTGCAATAAATCCTTGTGTGAGATACATAAAGGTATCCTGGAATGTAAAAGTCTTATGGCACAAAAGACTGGAGAGTTCGATATTTACGTTTGCATTCCGGTAGGTTTCATCGGTTTTCAGGCATTTCCGTATATCAATGAGTTTAATTTTACGTCCTTGTCTGTTCAGGTATGCGGTTACGATGGCAGATGAAAAAAGTTCTCCGAAGGAAACGATACGGTCGTATTCGTAGTCATAGCTCAGAGACGGTTCACTGTGGAGAATTTCTTCCAATTCCTGGAAGAGGGTATACATGCGGGTACTGATTTCTTTGTCCTGCACCCCGAATAATTGGGATAGGATGGCCAGATGAAAGTTTTTAACTTCCTCAAAAGCAGTGAAAGTATCTCCTGATTTATGGAAATAATGATTACATACTTTTTCCAGGGCATCGGTCATTTTTCCCATAGCCGATACGACGATAATCAGATTCGTTTTTTGGGTGTTCAGAATTTGCAGGAGATTTTTTACGCTTTCTGCATCCTTTACAGAAGCACCTCCAAATTTAAAAACGTTCATAAGATAATATTTGACGACAAAAGTAAGGATTGTTTTGGAATATGAAAATCCGGATCTTTAAAATCGTTGCCCTTGCTTTGTTTTATATCCGGTCTTTATAAAAAAGCAAAATAAATCTGAAATTCTTTGTGAACAAACGTTTGCACTTTAAGGCAGGTAATTATATCTTTGTTTGCTTTATTTAAAAATACAGAATATATATGATCAACGAACAGTTATTAAATCCTTCCGGCATAGTGGTCGTCGGCGGGTCAGACGATATCCAGAAACCAGGAGGAAAAGTGTTGAGAAATTTATTGGATGGAGATTTTAAAGGTAAATTGTATGTCGTGAATCCCAAAGCGGATGAAGTACAAGGGGTAGTTTCTTATCGCCGTGTAAACGACTTGCCGCAAGTAGATTGTGCCATATTGGCAATTGCGGCCAAATATTGTCCGGAAGCTGTAGAAGTATTGGCGAAACAAAAAGGGACAAAAGCATTTATTATTTTGTCGGCCGGTTTTAGTGAAGAGAATGCAGAAGGGGCAGCCTTGGAAAGCAGAATTGTAGAGACTGTGAATTCGGTTGGGGGCGCTTTAATCGGTCCGAATTGTATTGGGGTTTTGACGACTCATTATAATGGTGTTTTTACAACTCCTATACCGGCATTGGATCCTCAGGGAGTAGATTTGATTTCTGGTTCCGGTGCAACTGCCTTATTTATTATGGATGCGGGGATGCAGAAAGGGGTGAAATTTTCCAGTGTATTTTCGGTGGGAAATTCTGCTCAATTAGGAGTAGAAGAAGTATTGGAGTATTTGGATAAATCCTTTGATCCGGAGAAGAGTTCCCGGGTGAAATTATTGTATGTGGAAAGTATTGCTAAGCCGGAAAAATTGTTAAAGCATGCTTCTTCTTTGATTCGGAAAGGTTGTCGTATTGCAGCTATAAAATCGGGTGGCTCAGCGGCAGGCAGCCGTGCAGCTTCTTCTCATACGGGTGCTTTAGCCAGTTCGGATGTGGCTGTAGAAGCTTTATTCCGGAAAGCCGGTATCGTCCGTTGCAATGGGCGGGATGAGTTAGCAACGGTGGCTGGAATTTTTATGTATCCTCCTTTACAGGGGAAAAATATGGCCATTGTGACACATGCCGGGGGGCCTGCTGTTATGCTGACGGATGCTTTGTCCAACGGAGGTATGGAGATTCCTCATTTGGAAGGCGAAAAAGCCCGTCAATTATTGGAGAAGTTGTATAACGGTTCTTCTGTCGGGAATCCGATTGATTTTCTGGCGACCGGAACAGCAGAACAATTGGGGATCATTTTGGATGCATGTGATCGGGATTTTGATTCGGTAGACGGGATTGCGGTAATTTTCGGTAGTCCTGGCTTATTTCCGGTTTTTGATGTATACGATATGCTGGATCAGAAAATGAAGACGGCTCACAAACCGGTTTTCCCGATTTTTCCTTCTTATACAATTGTCAAAGAGGAAATTAAAACTTTTGCAGACAAAGGGCGGGTTTATTTCCCGGATGAGGTACTTTTTGGGAATGCCCTGTCAAAGGTGTGGCATACGGCGGCTCCTCAACCAGAGCACCTGGTATTGCCGGAGGTAAACGTTCAAAGGATACGGGAGATTGTAGAACAGGCAGAAAATGGCTATCTGGCTCCTGAACAAATTCATGGACTACTGGATGCGGCAGGAATAGAGCGGGCAAAAGAAGGGGTGACTTCCGGGGAAGAAGAATGTGTGAAACTGGCCGGAGAAATCGGTTATCCTCTGGTTATGAAAGTAGTGGGTCCTGTCCATAAGTCGGAAGTGAATGGGGTCGTTTTGAATGTAAAAAATGAAGAGACTGTCAGAAAAGAATTCCGGCGTATGATGCAAATTAAAGATACATATGCGGTAATGCTCGCACAGCAGCTAAGTGGTACTGAAGTCTTTATCGGTGCTAAACGGGAGAAAAAATTCGGGCATATGGTCTTATGCGGTTTGGGAGGAATTTTCATTGAAGTACTGAAAGATGTAAAGGCCGGTTTAGCTCCTCTTTCCTGTGAAGAAGCACAAGGTATGATCCGGCAATTGAAATCTTATAAAATAATACAGGGGGTGAGGGGACAGGAAGGTGTAAACGAGATTAAATTTGCAGAGGCTGTGGCCAGAATTTCGGTGTTGGTAAAGATTGCTCCGGAAATATTTGAGATGGATTTAAACCCCTTGTTGGGGAATAAAGCCGGGGTAGTAGCAGTAGATGCAAGGATCAGAATAGAAAAAGAAAATTAATATGAAAAAGTGGAGTGAGTATAGTGCTTCGGAAAAGAGGATGCTGATTGTGATAGGAATATTACTCGTTTTGATTCTTCTTACTTTGGGAAGAGTAAATCAGGGCGTACAAAAAGGAATGGGCCGCTTTTTTTCCAATCCCGCTGATACTGTACAGGTAAAATAATAAATTTAAGTCTTTTAAACCGGGAATGCTGGGAGAACTATCTGTAAGGATAGAATTCTTTTGGCATTCCCGGTTTTTTGTTCGGGCGGAATTTGCAACAGTTTCTGTCTGATTGTCGTATGAAAAGTAAATTTGGATGTGAAAATGTGAAAACGTTCCAAAGTTTAAATGTAGAAATGTGGAAACGTATAAATATTCAAATAATTAACCTTTTAACAAAATACAAAAACAGTTGATTTTGACTATATAACTTTAATATACAGAACCATGCAAGACAAACAAAAAGAAGAAACACCCCAGTTAACTGCAGATCTGGAAGGAAATTATTTATTGGATAAAAAAAGCCGGAATTTGAAAAGTATCGGATTATTTTATGCTCCTTCAGGCGGAAATGTCCATAAAGTGGCCAAGCGGATAAAGCAAAAAATAAAAGACCTGACGGTAGATATGTTTTATATTGAAGAGATTCGTCCCGAAAAATTTCTGGATTATCAAAGTCTGATTCTGGTTTCTTCTACTCTGGGAAAAGATGCCTGGAATAATGATGAAACGGATGAATGGGCTGCTTTTTTACCGGGTTTGCAAAAAATAAAACTGGATGAACGGCGGGTAGCTTTAGTCGGCTTAGGAGATCAT
>JAEXFF010000188.1 GCA_023400335.1 Bacteroidota bacterium | reverse complement strand
CGGCTATACCACTTAAATCTTGGCTATAATTTGAAAGTAAAAGTTCTGAAGGATTACTTACCTGACGTAAACCAGATTGAAGCATTTCGTAAATCCCAATTTCGGAAGTAGAACCAAATCGATTTTTTAAAGAACGTAAAATACGATACATATATTGCTGATCCCCTTCAAAATGCAATACTGTATCAACCATATGTTCCAGTATCTTGGGTCCTGCTAATTGCCCGTCTTTTGTAATATGACCAATCAGTATAGTTGAAATCGTATTTTCCTTAGAATAACGCAATAAACTATTTGTGCATTCCCGGATTTGTGAAAGGCTTCCTGGAATAGCATCTATATTTTCCGTCGCCAATGTTTGTATTGAATCAATAATCAAAAGATTAGGTTGTATTTTTCGAGAATGCTCTAATACTATCTCAAGAGAATTTCCTGAAAGAAAAAGACATTCATCATTATCAACATTTAGACGTTGAGCTCTCATTTTAATTTGAGCGATACTTTCTTCCCCCGATACATATAGTATTTTACCACACTTATTGTGTAAAGCAAACTGAAGTACAAGAGTTGATTTCCCTATACCAGGTTCTCCGCCTAACAAAATCATAGATCCCGGTACTATCCCTCCTCCTAATACCCGGTTAAGTTCATCATCACCTGTATCTATTCTCTCATCGGCATTTACTTTTACTTCTGACAGTCTAAGGGCTTTTAGTGCAGATTCACTTGTAAATATATTATTTCGTCCTTTTGCTTTTACCTCCATCTCTTCCTCAAAGCTATTCCACTCCCCACAAGTTGGACAACGTCCAACCCATTTGGTCTCTTTGGCTCCGCAATTTTGGCAAACATATATTGTTTTCGATTTCATATATACGTTTTATCCGTTCATATTAATAAAACTCCTCGTAATCTTCATCTTGATTCATTCTTTTAATTATCTCATTTTCAGTTGTATCCTCTGTACAATTCAAATTCTTCAAAACTCCCATCGGTTTTTCAAAAGGAATTGATTCAAAATGAAGACTAGGATCATCCATTACTTTTTTTAAAAATTTTGCCCAAATGGGTAATGCCATACTAGCTCCTTGCCCGTTTACTAAGTTCTGGAAATGAATAGAGCGATCCTCTGCTCCCACCCATACGCCTCCAACCAAATTAGGCGTTATTGCCATAAACCAACCATCTGCATGTTGTTGAGTGGTACCTGTTTTACCTCCCATCGGATTTGTAAAACCATATTTATAACGCAAACGAATGCCAGTCCCTTCGTTTACTACACCTTCTAACAAATTACACATCAAATAAGCCGTTTGCGCAGTAATTACTTCCCGGGATTCGGGCTGAAACTCCACCAAAACATTTCCGTATTTATCTTCAATACGAGAAACCAGGAGCGGATTATTATAAACTCCCTTATTTGCAAATATAGAGTAAGCAGCAACCATTTCCTTGACAGAAATTTCAGCTGTACCTAAGAACACTGAAGGTACAGGGTCAATAAAACTTTGAATTCCCATTTTATGAGCCATTTGAGCTACGGCTTCCGGGGTAAATTGCTTCAATACCCAACCTGAAATGTTATTCTCTGAGTTTGCTAATCCCCAACGCAAAGTAACCATTTCTCCTTGTCTCTTATTACCTCCCCTTGCCGTCCATGTTGTTCCATCCGGTAAAACGAAAGTTTGCGGAATATTGGGTACTTGATCGCAAGGACCTAAGCCTTCCTGCATAGCTAATGTATAAAGAATTGGTTTTATTGTTGAACCCACCTGACGTCTGCCAATACTTACCATATCATACATAAAATAACGATAATCAGGTCCACCTACATAAGCTTTTACATTTCCCGTTTGAGGCTCCATAACCATAAAACCTGCCCGGAAAAATGCTTTATAATGTTTAATTGAATCTAGAGGGCTCATAACCGTATCTCTTATTCCCTGCCAAGTAAAAATCTGCATTTGAACAGGTTTATTAAATTCTTTACGAATGTCAGCAAAACTCATTCCTCCTTCTTTTAGTACTCTATAACGCTCAGTTCTCTTTATCGAACGGTTTAATATATCCCGAACCTCTTCTGGAGATAAATCATTTGAAAAAGGAGGATTTCGTTTCTCTATCTTTTCCCGGCTGAATAACGGTTGAAGATCCTGACTTAAATGCTCTACAACAGCTTCTTCAGCGTATTTTTGCATATGAGAATTGAGAGTTGTATAAATCTTTAAGCCATCAGAATAAATATCATAATGTGACCCATCTAATTTCGTATTTTTCCTACACCATCCATAGAGAGGATTATGTTCCCAAGCTAACGAATCTTGCTTATATAATTCTGGATTCCAACGATAATTACTTTTATCGGGCTGATTTGCTGTCATAAAAATACGAAGATATTCCCGAAAATAAGTGGCATATCCTTCTTTATGATCTTCTTTCTTAAAATTCAAGCCAAGAGGTAACATTTTCAATGAATCATATTGACTAGAAGTAAGCTTATCATATTTTAGCATTTGACTAAGAACGACATTACGGCGGCCTAAAGTTTTTTCAGGCCTGCGTAGCGGATTAAATAAAGCAGGATTTTTAGCCATTCCCACAAGCATCGCAGCTTCTTCTATTCTTAATGAATCCAGCGGTTTTTGAAAATATACGTCCGCTGCCGAATTTATTCCTACAGCTAAATTTAAAAAGTCAAACTTGTTTAAATACATTGTAATGATTTCCTCTTTCGTATAGCTTTTTTCTAAACGTACAGCAATTATCCACTCCCGAAATTTTCGCATAGATAATTCTATAAAATTCTGATTCGGATCCCGGGGAAAAAGCATTTTTGCCAATTGCTGCGTAATTGTACTACCGCCTCCTGAAGAAGAACTTCCCGTTAATAATCCTTTTGCAACCCGGAACAGTCCTATTATATCTATTCCACTATGATCATAAAAACGTATATCTTCTGTCGCAATTAAAGCATCTTTAACAGATTCTGGAATGTCCCTGTATTCCGTATAACGCCTGTTTTCACTCCCCTGATAATAGCGACTAATCATAGGGCCATCTTCAAAGTAAATTTCTGATGCAAATTTATTTGTCGGATTTTCCAACTCTTCAAAAGTCGGCATAAAGCCTAACTTACCAGTTGTAATCAGCCAAAAAAATATAATGACGGCTATTATTCCCGTCAAAAATATTCCCCAAAAAAGGAAAAAGAATTTTTTATACTTTTTAAACATGGATTTCCTTGTTGATTTTTAATAAGCAAATATAATCGAAAAATATAAATTCTTTCATCTTCCTTTTATTACATTCCCATTCAAAATAATAAAAATGAATAAGAAAAACTAAATTTAAATTTTTGAATATATAAATATTCGAAAACATCGAATTTTAAAAGCGAAATATAATCCACAATTTATATAAATTTTATATAAAATTCATATATTTAATTAACTTTTATTTACATTAAATAAATCTATTTTATATTTCCCTTTTCCCCTCCTTTTCTCTTCAATATTATATGTTCATTTTTATTGGATATTTCAAATCAAAATTCGTGAAATTAAATTTTTTGAAAGAAGTATTTAAAAAATTTTCCTAACTAAAAAATGTCATTTTGTATAAGATATAATGCTAGATTCTGAATGCAAAGATAACAGTAGAACGAATAATTCGATTTTTCTGAAAAAAAATTCACCCGACATAAAACACCAAAAATGACTCAAATTTCATCCGCTACGGAGGGGAACTTCCCGGCGGTCAAAGGAATCAATTAAAAATTAAAAAATGCTTATGAAAAGATTGAACTTGATTATTCTATGCCTGTTTATAGGTATAGGTGCAGCAATCGCCCAGACAATGAAGGTCAAAGG
>JAEXFF010000162.1 GCA_023400335.1 Bacteroidota bacterium | reverse complement strand
AAATAATCCCGTGAGGCATTCTCGCTTTGTAAAAAGGCTTGAAGAGTACATTTTTTTTAATTCATTCATCGCAGAATGCAACTTATCAATATTCAACTTATCCAAACGATACTTAGGTACAATTATTTCATCAGAATCCATTTCATCATCTGCGTATATATCGTGCTTCGCCCATTTTGCAATAGCGGTAAGCAACGCATAATAATCCTTTCGAGGAAGATACCATATGAACAAATAGTATGGGCGATATGGGCTTGACCCTGCTTTTTCGCATAAATTTTCAAGAATATCTTCATAAAGTAACTTTTCAACAACGTCTTTAAAAAAAATTCGCCGCATTTCTTTTTCAGTATAAACAAATTCTTTCTTTACGTACTTAACAAACACATTCCAAGCAAATTCGATATATAATTTATCCCTTACGGTCAATTTGCTTTCTTCCCACAAGTCATCCTCCTTATTATTTCCTTTTAAAAGCTGTTTAGACGGTGGAAGGTACGTCCTTAGGACGAAACCGATAGGATTTCTCTGTATTTGATAATAAAAATAGTAAACCGATGCCAATTCTAACAGACCCTCAAGTTCACGAACACATTTTTTATCAACCTCAGCCTTACTTTCTTTTTTCTTTTCAAGCAGGTAGTAAATTTCGAAAACTTTGTCTTCTTTCATGTAAACGCTCCTTTATATTACATTTTTTTAGCTAAGTGCTTTCCTAAGTATATATTTTTTTCTTGTATAATAAGGTCAGTAACAAAAAACAGCACCGACCGGAAAGGAGAAACACTTGAAGCGATATAGATCACCCCCAAAAAAGAAATCACTTGAAACTGAGCCGCTTCCTGCGGGAACAGAAAACGGCTCACGGGGAAATACCCCTGTAACTTTAGACCACTTACATTATACCATAAGGAGATTATCTTATGAATAGAGTTAAGTTAAATTCCTCGATCTGCCAGATTCCTTTGCCAATCGAGAACAGCTCTCGTGTCCATGACACGATTATGATGCTGGTGCAGGTCAGACCAGTTTGGATTTATAACGATGGGGAGCGGACAGATGAAGTCGGAAGTTATGTCTATGAATGTGTGGATTTGTTTTCTTTCGATCGTATTGCGATTAAAGTGGAAGGAAAAAAGCCATTAATTGATCCAGACGAACTTATTGAGCGTCGAGAAGCCGGAGAAAAATTCTATATAGAAATTATAGAAGGCACTGTCACCGCTTACTACAGCGAACGAACTAATTCAATTGAAGATTCTTTTAAAGCTAAAGCAATCGAATTCGTAAAAGAGCCTAATGTTCAATAAATAGTGGAAAGGAGAATGGGGAGTCATTAGCTCCCCAATAACAAAATGTTTGATATTTTTATTAACGCACTACTGTGCTTTTGTTCCGCATTTGGCCTTCTGTTAATCGGCGGATATATTTTTTACTGGATTAATAACTTAAAAACTGTAGACGAAGGGATGTATCAGTTTTCACTCTGGCTCTTGAAAGGCATAAAAAAAGTAGGTTCAGCTCTATTCTGGTGGGTTAAAGAAAACACCACCGGAGAAGTGAAGCCTGAGCGAATTATCAATCAGAGCTTGCACTTGACAGACGAAGACTTGAACGCCTTAAAACATCGACTTGGTAAAACTTTTTTGGAAATGCCAGTTTTCGAAGCTTATTCGCAGTCAAACGATTGCATATTTATCAGCTTTACATCCGCTGGACTGAAAGAAAAATACCAGTCCGTTGAAACTGAACAGCTTCTTAAATTAGTCGAGCACTGTGTCAAATCGTATTATCAGGATACCCGACAGCAAAACGTTTTTGTAAAAGTTCTTGTTGCCGCTCCTACCCGGATTCAGTTTGCAATTCCGTTATCAGGGCTGGGGCTTAAATATCTGAATTCACAGGAGCAGATACAAGCCTCATTGCCGGACAATACAGCACCGGATGAAATTGAACCCTTGGAAGAGGAATTCCATATCCTCGATGATGAGGACAAGGAATGAAGCTCGGTTATCTGATGGAAGAGTATCAGAACGCGGGGATTAAAATTCCTCTGAATATTCGGCTAGCAAAAAAAACTTCCTCCGTTCTGATTGCTGGAAAATCTGGTTCAGGTAAGAGCCTGTCTGCCCGGTGGTACATAGGGAATTTACTGGCAACAGGCGAAAGTGCTGTGTATATTGCCGATTACAAAGGCGGCGAAGAATATGAAGCATTCGAAGGTTCGCCATCCTATGCCTCTGGCAATAATGCAATCACGATGATTCAGGATTTCTACGACTTCTTTGTTTACGTCAGAGAAAACAAAATCAAATTAGAAACTCATTACACGCTGTTTGTAGAAGAATGGTTCGGAATTTTGAGCTATGCAGAAACGCAGTCAAAGAAGCTGAAAGCAGAATTGCAGGCGAAGATCGGAGAACTTCTTGCAGTCTCCCGCGGGCTGAATATGGGCGTTTTTGTCTGTGTCCAGCGTGCCGATGCACATCTCTTCGATTCTGGTTCAAGAGAACAATTCCAGTGTGTGATTTCCTTTGGAAGATGTTCCGCTGAACAGTTTCGGATGCTGGGATTTTCCGGTGAACTGGAAGAAAACCCGACCAGTGGCTACAAACCGGGACAGGCTCTTGCCCTGATTGATGGGCAGGATGGCGTTCAGGAAATCATCGTTCCCAGAATCCGGAATTCGGATACCCTCAACCGGGAAATCAGACGGAAACTGGATCGTCAGGCCGAACTTGCCGCTCTGATCGCTGGGACAGCCGAAGGCTGAACCAGTGGTCAGACGGTGAGGACGGAATGACCGTTCGCCGGGCGGTTAGTATTACCGCCCGGTGAACAAACAACAAAAAAATCCCAAAAAAGCCCGTAAATAAAAGGCTTTCAGGGCATAAAATCATTGTTCGCTATCAATAAACAAAGCGAACACGTCCGATAAAGGAGGTAAAATTTCATGGACGAAAAGAAAAAGATTCCACCACTGGTGGAGGAAACGCATATTTCCCCGATAACAGACCGGGAAATCCAGGCGAAGCTGAATGTACAGAGAAATTCTTTTCAGCTCACAATCAACAATCCCCTTGAGGATGGCTTTGACCATACAACGATCAAAGAAATGCTGGTATCACACTTTCCAACCTTGGTATATTTCTGCATGTCTGATGAAGTAGCCGAAACCGGAACACCCCACACGCACCTGTATATCGTTTTCCGATCAAGAGTACGGTGGAGTACGGTGAAAAAGCACTTCCCGACAGCCCACATCGAGGTTGCAAGGGGAACTGTAAAAGACAATATTGAATACATCCAGAAGTCCGGCAAATGGAAGGATTCTGAGAAAGCAGAAACAAGCGTGCCGGGTACTTTTGAAGAATGGGGTTCCCCTCCAAAACAGAAGGGCAAAAACGTAGCTATGGAGGAACTTTACAATCTTGTTTTTGATGGCTATAACAATGCGGAAATCCTCGCGATCAACCATGATTATATCTTACATATTGATAAGATCGACAGGCTCCGCACGACCATCCTCGCAGAACGTTACAGGGGAAAACGGCGGCTGAACCTGAAAGTAATCTACATTTTCGGTGAAACCGGAACCGGAAAAACCAGATATGTATTAGACACACATGGGGACAGGAATGTTTACAAGGTCTGCGACTATCAGCACCCGTTTGACACGTACAGCTATCAGTCTGTCATGTGTTTCGAGGAATACCGAAGCCAGTTGCCGATCGCAGATATGTTACAGTATCTGGACATTTATCCTATTGACCTGCCAGCCCGGTATTCTAACCGCTTTATGTGTGCACAGACCATCTATATGCTCTCAAATGAGCCATTGGAAGATCAGTACAGAAACATTCAGCTGGAAAAACCGGAATCATGGAATGCCTTTCTCCGCCGTATCAGCGAAGTCTGGATTTTCGAAAAGGATAAGATCAGAGTTTATGATTCTGTCCAGAAATATCTGGAACGATCAGAGGACTTCCATACTCTGTCCATTGAGGAAAGCAGAGTAAACCCATTCAACAAATAATGTAACTATATACCTGCTGGTCAGGGACACCCTGACCAGTACACAATGATTTATCATCAGAAAGGAATTTTTATATGACTGACCGCAAATTAACGCTTTTACGAAAAGAATTCGAAAAGCGGATCACGAAAGGAATCATTGACCGGGACAGAATTTATATCGTTATGTCCGCTCTTTACAAGCATGGCTGTTTCTTGAAGTTTTTAGGCGAAGAAATTACTTTCAGCCGCATCATGAACACGGATAACCGGGAAACCTATGAAATCCTTTTCACAACAGCCTCCAATGCGACCCTCAGTGTAAACGCCGCATTAAATGAGGATGGCAATGCAATCTATCATATTGAGATAGAGGAAAATTACGAGATTTGTTATTCCAAAGACATTTGTGATAACTGCGAATAATCGCATATGAAAATATTGTACTGCAAAGTAACCGTAGTGTACTGACCGTAAAGTAACGTTTATACCGTATCAGGTAATCCATGTATTGAAGCGTATTGTTACCGTACCGAAAAAACAAAAAAAAGGAGATTTTTCAAATGAAAATATCAGATAAAATCGAGGGATTAAGAGTAGCTTTTGAAGAAAGCATTAAAGGAAACAAGTACCCTCAGACCATGCGTAACATCATCCGTATGTCAATTAAAGCCAAGGAAACCGAGGACAAAGTTGACCTTATCCGCAATCTGGAAATTGGAAAAAATGAAGCAACAGAGGTAATGTTTTCCACTCCTGCCGGTGAACGTATTAATATTACCGCTATAAAAGAAAGCAAAAC
>JAEXFF010000098.1 GCA_023400335.1 Bacteroidota bacterium | reverse complement strand
GGATGACAAGGCGCCCGTGCATTCCTTTGGAAATCAGATCCAATGCCAGGTTGCCGTAAGCCATGGGTACAATCGAATCCATGGCATCCGGATTACCGCATCTTACCAGATATCCCAGTTTCTGATTAATCACATTAATGCTTTCTCCGTGATTGAATTTAGGTGAAAGCTCCTTCAGCTGATTGGCTATATGATCTCCTATGCCTCCCAGTTTTTTGTGTCCGAACATATCTGTTTCTTCACTTTGAAACATCATATCTCCTCCGTTATAGGTAGCGCCTTCCGAGATGAGGACAACGGAATATTTACTGGGATTCGTATATCTGTCCTGGCAAAGAAGTTCACAAAGCCGGTCGATATTAAATTGATATTCGGGTATAACGCAACGATTAGCTGCTCCTGCCAGAGTGGGGAGCATGGCGGAAAATCCGGCGTAACGGCCGAACACTTCCAGCACCAGTAAGCGTTCATGGGAACCGGCGCAAGTCCTCAAACTATGGGTCAACTCAATGGTCCGGGTAATACAGGTACTGAATCCGATACAATAGTCCGTTCCCGGTACGTCATTATCCATTGTTTTGGGGATAGCAATGACTTTTACTCCTTCTTTGCTTAACCTCACCCCATAGCTCAGTGTGTCATCCCCTCCGATCGGAACAAGGTAGTCAATACCCATAAAATCTAAATTCTGAAGGACTTCTGAAGTCAGGTCGTTGACTTTTTCTGTGTATTTGTCTTTTAAATGCTGGGGTACAGATTCTAGCGGGACATGTGAGGCCCGGGTGCGGGAGGTATGTAAAAAAGTTCCTCCGGTACGGCCTGCCCTGTTGACAATTTCTTCAGTGAGTTCAAAAAAATTCCCGGAATTGTCCGCTTTTTTGTCCCGCACAATATCGATCAGGCCCCGCCATCCACGACGGATGCCAATAACTTTATATCCTTCTCTGAGAGCTCTGATGGTTACTGCACGAATGGCCGGGTTAAGTCCCGGAACATCTCCTCCTCCGGTTAAAATACCGATAATTCCTTTTGATTTTTGGCTCATAATACAATAAAATTTATGTGTTAGTTACAGCTTTAAATTTCACAAAATATATCCGGAATTGCAAAAAAAATCCTAGATAAGTACGTATATTTGTCTGATTTTTTCAAAAAAAATGGAAAATAGTGGAATAAAGAAAGTTAACTGTATAACGGTAAGAATGTATAATGAATAATTTTATAGAATTTTGGGAAGGCCTGGGCGAAAATAGATACTTTTTTTTATTCGCTGCTGTATTTTTCCTCTATCATTTGATTAATGTTCTGAGTAAAAGTTTACTTATCTGTTCAAAGGAAAAAAAAATTCCGCAGGAAGAAAAAGAGGGGGTATCCGTCATTATTACCTCCAACAACAGAGCTGAAGAATTGAGGGCAAACTTACCTTATTTTTTAAATCAGGAAGATTCGAATTTTGAAGTGATCGTCGTCGACGAGTGCTCTGAAGATGATACTCAGGATGTTTTAGCAGAAATGCAAAAAGAATATCCGCATTTGAGGACAACCCGTATTTTCCCGGAAACAAAATTTAGAAACACGAAGAAATTAGCTATCAATATCGGGGTTTTAGCTGCATATAACGATATTTTACTTTTTTCGGAAATAGATTCTTGCCCGCTTTCTGTACACTGGGTAAGTGCTATGCGGACTTATTTTGATCCGGATACGGCAGTCGTATTAGGATATGCCAATTATACAGACAGTAAATGGAATGTTAAAATCCGGCGCATGTTTCGGTTTTTACGCTATTTAAAGATGTTGCTACTGGTGAAAAGAGGATGCTTCGTATTCGGTGACGGACATAATATGGGATATAGAAAGAAATTTTATTTGGAAAAAAGAGGCTTTTCAAAAAATTCACAAAGCTATATCGGTTATGATAATGAAATGGTTGCTTGTTTATCTCAATTAGGCAAAGTGAAAGTTGCCAGACAGGAAGATACTTTTGTAGGATTAAATAATAACGAAAAGAAAACCTGGAAAGAAGATTATACGTATTATTATCAAAATAAACTAAAATGGCCGATTAAAGCTTTAATTAGATCCGATTTTGATACATTTATTGAGTTTTTATTTTATATATTTTGTTTTATTTTGATATTTAAACATATATTATATATTTACATTATTGCGTGTATTTTATTAACATTTTTATTAGATTTTATAACAATAAATATCTATTTGAGGCATTTAAAGCAAAGGAAATTATTCTTAATTTCGTTCATTGTTAGTTCTATAGGTTTTTTATACAGATGGTACTATAATGTACATTCAATTTTTACGAAGAAGAAATGGAGATAACGAATAATTTATCGGAGAAGGCGCTTTATGATTATAAGATAGTTAGGAATGCCATCGCCGGGGATGAAAAAGCATATGCGGAACTTTTTAAAAGGTATAAAGATTCTGTATACTTTATGATTCTGAAGATGGTTAATAACCGGACTGATGCAGAGGACTTAATGTTTGAGGCATTTGAAAAAGCGTTTTCCAGTTTAAATTATTATTCTCCTCAGTTTGCTTTCAGTACATGGCTCTTTAAGATCGCTTCAAATAATACGATTGATTTTATCCGGAAACGGAAAACCTTAACGGTTTCTTTGGATAAAGACGATATTAATCCGGACGACCGGGGGTATATCAATAGTATTCCGGCAGATATCCGGACGCCGGATGAAGAAGCGATTCGTTCCCAACGGGCGGATTTTATGCGGGAAAAAGTTTCTATGTTAAAAGGGCGTTACCGTCGTCTGATCGAATTACGTTATTTCGATGAATTTTCATACGAGGAGATTGCTGATGAGCTGGCTATCCCATTGGGTACGGTGAAAGCTCAGTTGTTCCGTGCCAGGGAATTATTGCTGAATATCCTGCAACATACTGAGATTGCGAAGGAAAATGAAAAAAATTAATTTACTGTTGTTTTTAGGGTGTTGGATGTATACGTTAGGGCTGGCGCAAGGTTTAGCCGAAGAGGAAGTACGTTTTTCGGGAGTGGTAATCAACAGTGCTACTACGCAGCCGGTTCCTGATGTAAATTGCCGGGATGGGGAAAGAGTGACTACAACAGATCTGATGGGACGCTTTGTCATAAACACTTTAAAAGGAGATACAATTTATTTCACTCACATCGGTTATAAATCTTATGAAATTGTAGTTCCTGATACGCTGGCAGGAGGGGAATATATGTTAGCTGTTTTTTTGTCTTCGGATACGATTAATCTGCCTGAGGTGGTGGTAAGGAGGCGTTATGGGGAACAAGCCCGGCAGTACCGGATGAATGCTAAAAATAATATGGCCGGAATTGAAAGGGACGCTTTTTCAAATACACTGGAGATGACTCCGGAACAGAATCAAAAAAGGATATTGGATGATTTTGCTGCCAGTACCAATAAAGGGCATGTGAATGTCAAATTGGGGGTTGGCCTGGAAAGCTGGAGGGCGTATGAACAATTGAAGAGAGCCCGTAAATTCCAGGAAGCACCTGAACCTTTGATGATGGAAGAGATTGACTTGCTTAAAATGATTTTTACCATAAATCGCCGGGAGAGAACTGTAAAATAAATCTTAATTATTTTAATATTTGTTGCATCGCTATTTTAAAAAATAAAATAGCATGTTAAAGAAGATTTTTTATGTAGAAAAAAAAGAAAAAGGTGGAAATTGAAAGAAGATAAGATTATCTTTGTCCAACGAATCTGTATGGTGAAATTAAAGGAATGAATTGAAATCAGAAAAAGGGAATAGTATTTCGGAATTGATTTTTAATTTCCGGTTACCTGACGTTTTTCCGGATTTTTGTTTTTTACTGAAAAATACAGTTTCATAAGTGTGATTATTATTAACAAAGTTGTAATGTTATGAAGAATTATTCTATTGTATTGAATGTAATATTATTGATTGCCGTAGCAGTGCTTTATGTCTTGCATTTTACAGGAAACCGGGAAAATGCGCCGGTAAGAACCAGTATGGAGGGAAACGGAACTGTTAATGGAACGAAAATAGTATATGTAAACACAGATACATTATTGAATAACTATTTGCTTTCAATCGAATTGAATGAAGCCTTTTTGAAAAAACAGGAAGAAAGACGGACTGAATTGAATCTGAAAGCAAAACAGCTGGATCAACAAGCCAATGAATTCCAACGTAAATTAGAAAATAATGGTTTTATCAGCCGGGAAAGGGCGGAAGCTGCCAGACAGGAAATTCTGGATAAAAATCAGCGCTTGCAAATGCTGCAACAGGATATGACAGAAAAAATGCTGAAGGAGCAGAGTGATTTGAATAAACGTCTGTTTGAATCCATTACCTCATTCCTGACAGAATACAATAAAGAAAAAGGATACGATATTGTATTAAGCACAGTTTTAGCTGGAAATGTGCTTTATGCAGAATCGGGTTTTGACATTACCGGTGACGTTGTGAAAAGGCTCAACGAGAAATATAATCAGAAAAAGGCTGAGTAATCAGCCTTTTTTTCTTAACGGCATTTTATGAAAATTTTTGACCGTTATTTTGAAAAAAATCCATTGAAATTTTTTCCGGATTTTCCGGATACGCTTTCCTTAATTATAGTCATTCCTGTTTTTGACGATCCCGATATTTTCCATACTTTGAAGTCTTTGCAAAATTGCCGTTTGGATAGGGATGTCGGTGTTATTCTGGTGGTGAATCATGCTGAGCATTGTGATGAAGATCTGAAGCAGAGAAATCATCAACTTTATACAGCGCTGAACGATTTCCTGAAAAATTCTCCTGTTGCGGGTTTGTATTGTAATGTTTTTGCAGCTTTTGATTTACCTCGTAAGCAGGCCGGCGTCGGTTTGGCTAGAAAAATTGGTATGGATGCTGCAGCCTGGTATTTTTATCAGAGCGGAAAAGAAAAGGGGGGAATTGCATCTCTGGATGCAGATACATTAGTAGATGAAAATTATTGCCGGGAACTGGCGG
>JAEXFF010000054.1 GCA_023400335.1 Bacteroidota bacterium | reverse complement strand
GGTCTACATCCTGTACCTTATCCACCAAAGTCTGATTGTACATCTGCCCACCGATACGATAGCGGAATGTCATGTTCAAAGACAAACCTTTCCAAGTGAAATTACTTCCGAATGTTCCTTCCACCTTCGAATCGGTACACCCGCCGATAACGTAATTGGCAGACGACCAGTCAGTCACCAAGTCACCGTTGCGGGCAACAAAAATCTCCTTACCGGTGGCAGGGTCGATTCCCAAAGAATGATTCACCCAAATAGAGTTCATAGAAGCCCCCTCCACATAGCGTACCCGAGGACGGTTGACTTCCGATTTCTTACCATCAGTGTTAGGTTCTTTATCCAGTTCACTATCCGAGGTTTCGTTATAAGCTTTCAGAGCATTCGAAATTTTCAGTAATTTGTTTTTGTTGTGGATAGCCGAGCCATTCACGCTCCAAAAAATCTTCTTAGACTGGTCACGAATTAATGTAGCTCGCAAACTCAATTCATATCCGCGGTTTTCCACCTCTCCCAGATTGTCCATGTAAGAAGAAAAGCCAAGAGATGGGGCTAAAGTAACAGCTGTCAATACGTCTTTAGAGGTTTTGATGTAATAATCGGCAGAGATATCGATTCGGTTTTTCCACAAGGTCAGATCCAACCCGTAGTTCTGTTGCCAGGTTCGCTGCCAAGCCAGGTTACGGTTGCCCATTGCTTTGGCGATAGCCCCCACGGCAAAGTGGTAACGGTCTTGGGTGAGGTATTCATACGTTGTGATTGCTTGGTATGGATCGTAGTTCTGACTACCCGTCAGACCGTAGGAACCGCGGATTTTGAATTGCTGCAGCCAATCCACGCCTTCCATGAAATGCTCATTGTGCAGGTTCCAGCCCAAACCCGCCGACCAGAACGGTGCCCAACGCTTGTCCGCACCGAACTGCGAGGAGGCGTCCTCACGGAAAGAGAGGTCGAACAGGTAACGCTCGTCCCAACTGTAATTCAGGTTGCCGAGGAAACCCACCAGACGGGAGGTGTACTCATTACCCGAGGGAGAGCCGTTCTTCTGGTACTGCGTGGCGAAACTGATGTAATCCAGGCGTTCGTTCGGAAAGCCCTCCGCCATAACGGAAAACTCTTTCGTCCGGCTCTGTTTGGCGTTCCATCCTAAATTGGCATTGATGACATGCTTGTTTGCCTGCCAGAAATAACTCAACACCAGCGAAGCGTCATAATCGAACACATCCCCGCGGGAAGCCGAATAGGAGCCCCGGCGGTCAAAATCGTCACCAGTATAAGTAGCAAAATCAGTATGCTTTGCCGGTTTAAAGACATCCGCCGAAGTATTCTGCAACGTGAAAGAGAAACTGCCTTTCAACCGCAGCCCTTCGATAATCTGCCAGTCGATGCCGAACAGGTTGGTCAGGTCATTATAGCGCGATTCATCTCTGACATCCAATGTCGTATTATACAATGGATTGTAAATAAAAAATTTATAGCTTCCTGTATTGCTTCTTCTGTCTTCTGCTTCCAGTTCATAAATATAATTACCGTCTTCATCTTTGTATTTTACGTAAGGATTTAATCGGGTATATTCGCTGAAACTGCCATAAGGTGAGTTGGTCGCTTTCACCCGCGAATAATTCAACTGGTTGCGGAAAGTCAGATTCTTGTAAATATACTGCAATTCCAACCCCAATCCGAGACGTTCGCGTCCGGATTCTTTCATCACACCGGGGGTATTATTATAGTTCACCTCCATGGCATAACGAATATAATCATTTCCTCCGTCCAAACGCAAAGAGTGTTTATGTGCTACGGTCAGACTATTTAGTGGTTTATCCAACCAATAAGTGTTTACTCCTTCTCTAATATTAGCCAAACGCCAGTTATAGGCTCTCTGCATGACGGCTTGATCTGCAAACTTACTGCCATAATTGAAATACTGCTTTTTTTCCACATCATACAATCCCGCCAGTACTTCCAGTTCCAATTTCTCCTCTGGATTACATAAATTATAGGCACTTAAGTCCGCCATATAAAATGTAGCATCCCCATTATAGCTCACCGCCATCTTTCCGCTGGCCGGAGCCGTTGTGGTGATGACCACTACACCATTGGAGGCTCGCGAACCGTAAATCGCTGTCGCTGCAGCATCTTTCAATAAGGTGATCGTTGCCACCCGGTAAGGATCCATATCGAATACTTTTTCCGCTGTAGTTTCGAAACCGTCGACGATAAACACCGGCATATTCGGATTACCGCTATACTCGTCGCGCATGCCACTGATGCTTCCGGCTCCGCGGATCTGGAAATCGGGGATGGCATTCGGATTCGATCCCAGCTGATTATTTTCCAGCTTGACAAAAGAGGGATCGATATTTTGTAGTGCACTTAGGATATTTTGGTTGCCTCCTGCTTGCAACTCTTCGGCCGTAATGGTACGGGCTGCTCCGGTGAAGCTGTTTTTCGCCTGGTTGAAGTATCCCGTTATCACCACCTCGTCCATCTCGCTTGTTTCGTGTTGCATGATTATATTCAATTCGGTTTGATTTTTCAGGGTTACTTCCTGGGTTTTCATACCTACCATGGTAAACAGGAGAATATAATTACCTTCCGGGACGGACAGAGAATATTTTCCATCCATATCTGTTGCAGTTCCCAGTGTCGTGCCTTTGATTAAAACCGTTACGCCGGGGAGGGGTGCCCCGTCCTCGTCGCTTACTTTACCTTGTATCCGTACTGTTTTTTGTTGCGGAAAACTGTTTTTCTTTTCTTTCACCACAATGACACCGTCTGTCACCTCATATTCGAAGCGGGTGTTTGCCAGCACTTGTCGCAGAGCTTCTTCAACCTCCACATTGTTTAAATCCAGATTAATGTTTTCGTAATTTTTCAGTAAATTTTCGTTGTACAGAATTTTTACTCCTGTCTGATCTTTGATTTGCATCAAGACATTACTTAACGATTCGGCGACAACTTTCAGATTTACCAACTTCTGTTGGGAAAAGACTGTCCCGAAGGCAGAAAGAGTTAGCCAGCAGGCCAAAAAGCAACTCAGACGCATTACTAGAAAAGTTTTTTT
This sequence comes from Bacteroidota bacterium, assembly GCA_023400335.1. GTDB lineage: Bacteria > Bacteroidota > Bacteroidia > Bacteroidales > Marinifilaceae > Culturomica. The sequence goes on along the minus strand of JAEXFF010000054.1, from coordinate 1,988 downwards.
CCAGTGCTTTTTTTTCATAAATTTGTCGTACATGTTATAAATTTTAAATTAGTAATATGGAATGTACAAAGAGTGCGAAAAGTTGGACGCTGACCGCACTCTTTGTTTTTATTCAGCACTTTTGATATACACCGTCCTGCCGGAAAGCTGAAAACGGACATTCGCGCCTATTCCGAATAAACGGAAAAAAGTTTCGATGTCGGTATATTTATTCAGGTTCCCGGAGAATTCCAATTGTTTTAAGTCATTGTTTTCAAATACAACTTCGATATCATACCATCGGGCTAAGATCCGCATGATTTCTTCAAGGGTTTCTTTATGAAAAATCAGTTGATTGTCTTTCCAACCGATATAATTACAGACATTGACCTGGCGGATTTCAGCTTCCTGGTTCCCTCTTTCGAAAAGAAGTTGTTGACCGGGGGCGAGTATCCTTTCCGGAACTTCTGAGTTGATGAAACTGACTTTCCCATTCACCAAGGTAGTAGCTATAATAGTTTCGTCGGGATAACATTTTACATTAAATTCTGTTCCCATTACCCGGATTTCGCCTAAATCGGTCTCTACGATAAACGGTGCCTGGGTATCTTTGGCTACTTTGAAATAGCCTTCACCGCTCAATCGGATTCTCCTCTCGTTTTCTGCAAAAACCACAGGATATTTCAGACGACTGTCGGCATTCAGCCAGGCACGGGTTCCGTCGGACAAACTTAAACAATACATTCCTGCCCGGGGAACGATCAATTCATTGTAATCGGTGGTATGGGAAACAAATTGTTTCTGGAGCGGATATTCCAGTCCTCCGGAATCGATGGCAATAAGCATTCCGTTTTTTTCTTTCAGTTGCCGGCTTTCTTTTCCCAGCATCACTTGTTCTCCATCGGTTTTAATCAGCAAAGCCTTCATTTCGGCAGAACGGATTTCCGGAATAGAATGACCGGCCAATGGTAAGACTTCTGTTTTTTGTTTCGGCACAATGACCAATATTCCGGCGATCAGAATGCATGCCGCACTGGCAGACCGGATCCATAAACGGATTTTCCGGCGTTTTGCCTCCCGACGTTTCATTTGCCTGAAAGCCTCTTCTCCGCAATAACGTTTCCGTTGTTGCGATTTTTTTTCCAAATAAGCCGGATCTTGCAGACGGATTGACAACTGATCTCCGGATATTTTCCGGTTTTCAGTCAATAAATCGGTCAGTGCCTGTTCTGTTGCTTTTCGGGCTTCATCTGTTATGTCTTCCCACTTCATCATTTTCGGTTTAAAAGTACATACAGACACCACGAAAGAAAAAACGGGTGACAAAAAATTAAAAAAAATATGGAATCGTTATTTAAACAACAGAGGCAATACGAACAACCACAATTCGCCAAGCTGTTCCCGCAAAAAGAAATAAGCTCTCTTTTTCTGAGTCTTAACCGTATTTTCAGAGATACCGAGCGAAAGAGCGATGTCTCTGATTTTTTTTCCATTTGCACTTTGTAAGAGAATTTCTCTTTGTTGTTCCGGCAGACGGGAAATGGCCTGATAGAAACGGGAGATGGCTTCCTCTTCAATCGCTCCTGCAATTGCTGCCACTTCAGACTCGTAGGTCTGCTTCATCCATTTTTCATGAAGCTTGTGAGCCCGTTGCCGGTCACGAAGAAAATTTAAAGAAGCATGATAAACAGAACGATAAAGATAAGAAGTAATGATTTTGATATCTTGAAAACAGAGCGATGAGCGCCATAACCGTAGTAAACATCCCTGTACAATATCTTCAGCGGCATCTTCGTCGCCGATGAGCCGGGCGGAATAACAACATAAAGGAGCATAAAAATAATTATACAGTTCTTTCCAAGCCTGATCCTCTTTCAAATTTACTCCCTGTATGAATAGCCTCGTCTCCATAACCCTATTTTGACAACAAAGCTAAAAATTTATTCCGGGATTAGAAAATTGAATTGCTAATAGAAGGATCGAACTTACCATCTTTTGTATCCGTATAC
>JAEXFF010000046.1 GCA_023400335.1 Bacteroidota bacterium | reverse complement strand
CCATACAACCCCAGCGTATTCCCTTCGCTGTCGGAAAACAGCGCAAAATAGCCCCGTTCTTCCACTTCGATTTTGGTTTTCGGGCGGACAATCCGGCCGCCATTCTGCCGGATACATTCCAAAGTTATACCAATATCCTCCACATTCAGGTGGATCAATATTCCATCCCGGGACGGCCGGAAATCAGCCGCCCAGGAGATAGCCAAATTAGGTCCGTCCGCAGCTTGCGGGAAGAAAGCCATTTTCTCGTATTCACAACTGTCACACACCGTCAGTTGCACTCCGAAAACAGTTTCATAAAATTTTACGGCACGCCTGAAATCCGCAGCAGGGATTTCTACAAATTCAATCCGGTTTTTCATCTTCATTTTTTTTATGGTTTTGCGTCCTATTGACTCTCCAAAAATAAGAAGAGGCAAACCGGTAAACTTGGAAAAAACGGACAATCTGCTCTAAAGAGGTTTTACGGGAATATAAATATCCACGAGGTGCTTTTTTTCCGGATGTTCGTCCGGGTTATTCAGGTAAAGCTCGTGGTGCGGACCGTCTACCGACTGGCAGCCGTGTTCCGCAATCAGCTGACACATCGCATGCCAGGCATCGCCGAATTCATTCATCGCAATTTCAAAACGTCCGACGGCATACCGTCCCCCTTCGATGGTATACTGACCGATCTCTCCATCTACTTTGACGTCCTGACCGACCACCAGAAAAACATCCGACTGCAACTTATCGACCGGAGTAATGTCCGGATCGTCGAGGTAATTTGCTCCCACCAAAGGAGGATTTTTCACCAATCCCCGGGGATAAGCCCATTGCATCAATTTGCCGATAGAGGATCCCATCTGATTAAAAGCGCCGACATGACGGTAGTAAACAACCTTTTTCGGCTCAATCTGTTTGATTTCAAAAGTACAGTTCATCATTTTATCTCCAATTTTAATTGATTTATTGTCGCAAAGGTAGCGGGTTAAAACGGAGACATATTCCTGATTCGTGCGGGGCAATTGTCTGTTTTTGCTCTGTTTTTCTCTGTTCCTGCTGCGGTATTCCGTAGCAGTCATACCAAAATGAGCCTTGAACTTGCGGCAGAAAAGGGCAACCGAGCTATATCCTACTCCGTAAGCTACTTCTGCTACAGGGGTATCTGTGGGCCGGGACAGTTCCCGCCCCGCCTTTTCCATCCGTTTCCGGACAATAAACTTTTCCACAGTCTCGCCCGTCTGTTCTTTAAACACCCTGTGAAAATGATACTTTGACAAACCTGCCACAGCGGCTAACTGCTCCACCGACAGAGGGGCGTTCAGCTGCTGAGTAATATAATCGATGACTCTGTTGATTTTTTTGATGTGTTCCATGCTTCAAAGCTATGAAAAATAGTCGGAATAAGGGGTACATACCGCCACATATTCGCCGGGAGTATAGCCCGAAAACAACCTGAAGTCACGGATCATGTGTGCCTGGTCGTAATATCCGCATTCACAGGCCAAACGGGTAAAACTCATACGGGGATTATTTTGCAGGATAAACAATGCCTTATGAAACCGGATTACCCTCATAAATTCCTTGGGGGAGGTACCGACATGCTCATTGAAAATGCGCAAAAACTGTTTATTGCTCAAGCAAACTTCCGCTGCCAATTGTGATACAGATAATGCTCCGGCAGACGAATTAACCGATTGAACTGCCGCTGCCATTCGTTTGTAATTGTAATCCGGAATAGGCCGGAGCCGGCTCATCAAAAAAGCTTCTATCATACGGATACAATCGATATCCTCCACGTCAGCGGAAAGTTTATCCTCCAGTTCCTTCCACCCGGCCAGATTCAGTTCATCCGCCGGAACCACCCGCCCTCCCACTTCGTGAAGGGGCATGTCAAAAAACGCTTTTGCCCCAAATGAATGAAAGACGACTACAATCATATTGACTGTTCCTGTGAGCCGCAGGTCGGCAAAGGAATGCGACTGTCCCGCCACCGAAGTCCGCGGAATGATCTGTCCGTTACGTAACAGCGGACTGCCCCGGTGAAACACCAGTTCCACATGTCCCGTAGGGATAACCCTCTGCACATGCGTTATGTCATCACTTTCCAGTAGCCAGTAGTGCCTGACATAAGGCGTAAGCGGGGCTGCTGGCTGCAGGATACAAAACTTTTCCATACCTGCAAAAATAATTCACCCCTCTTTAAAAGCCTTGGAAAAAACGGACATTTTTTTCCGGCACAAGGGGACGGGGGTTAATGTGTAATTTTAATCAGTCCGCGGCTCTGCGGCCAGCTCTTGCAAAAGACAGCCACATTGCCCCAGGGCGCATAAGCGGTTTCCGATCTGTAAAAGCGACGTCAGCAAGAGCGTTTCCTCGCATTAGCGGTACGCGAACAGTAAACCACCGGACAGCGACCCGGGGCATCGGGAGCAGATTCTTCCGGCTGTTCCGTAGCAACCGGAATAAACGGTCCTTTGTCCGCCCCCCCGCATGCTGTCACTGACATTACAGCCAGCCATATCAATGAAACAAACAACAACTTTTTATATTCAGCTTTTTATACGTTTTTTCCCATTTCATAAGCCTGTTGCAGAGCCGGGTGATTCTCAATTTCCCCGACATGCCAGACACCCCGTCCGAAAACAACGCCCTTGATAACAGGATTTTCCAGACAATCCAGAAATCCCTGAAAAGTATCCACTGTACGGAGCATTTTCTCCTGTTTGTCCTCCGCAGCCGTAATAATAAAATAAAACTCTTTGTTCCTCATCTCTGTATAAAGCCCGCAACAGCGGTCAATCAGCGTTTTCATCTGGGCAGACATTGTATAAAAATAGACAGGTGTCCCCATGACGATGACATCGGCTGCGAGCATCTTTTGGATAATTTCCGCAGCATCGTCTTTTTGCGGACAAGGTTTTCTATCCCGGCTACACAGGCTGCAGCCTGTACAATAACCAATTTTTTTATCCCGCAGGAATATTTTTTCCGTTACATTTCCGGCTTCTGCCGCTCCGCGCAAAAACTGTCCGCAAAGCGTATCTGAGTTCCCGCCCTTACGCGGACTCGATGACAATATCAATACTTTTTTATTCATATAATTGTTTTTTATCTGATACCAAAATAGTACATCTTTCCCAGGCGCTTTGTAGATAAATCACCGTACAATATACCTTAATTACAGATTTTAGGGTTGTCCTTTCCCCAAAAGAACTGTTTAATCAAACCTGCATCTGGTTTTTTCCTTGTAAAATCACCCCTTACATCAGCTTTCTTTGCGCATAAATTACGGATAATTACACTTTATCCAAGGATTCCGGCATCCGGTCCGTATTTTTCAAACAGAATAAATTATATTTGTCATATCATAAAAGATTAAGCAGTATGGAAGAGATGATAAAAATAGACAGCGTTGAACGTTATAACAAAATCTTCGGGCTTGAAACCCGTCATCCGCTGGTAAGCGTTGTCGATTTGACGAAAGCCTCCACATGGCCGGAACGCGCCCGGTTTCACTATGAAGTATATGCCCTTTTCCTGAAAGATATCAAATGTGGAAACATCAAATACGGCCGGCAGTATTACGACTATCAAGACGGGACAATCGTCTGTTTTGCCCCGGGACAGGTAACTGAGCTGGAAATGTTACCAGACATGCAACCACAAGCGCACGGGATTCTTTTTCACCCGGACCTGATACATGGAACTGCCCTGGGACAGGAAATACGCAACTATAGTTTCTTTTCTTACGAAACCAACGAAGCCCTTCACCTTTCTGAAGAAGAGCGTCAGATCATTATGGATGGACTATATAAAATAGAAAAAGAACTGGAACATGCTATCGACAAACACAGCCGGCGGCTGATTTGTGCCAACATCGGATTATTACTCGATTATTGCATGCGTTTTTATGAACGCCAGTTCGTAACCCGCAGCGAAGTCAACAAAGATATCATGGTCCGTTTTGAGCAACTGCTTAACGACTATTTCGAAGGAGATACGCCCCGGCAACAAGGACTCCCCTCTGTCAAATATTTTGCCGACAAAGTATTCCTTTCCCCCAACTATTTCGGGGATATGATACGCAAACAGACCGGGAAAACAGCATCCGAATATATTCAGGGTAAATTGATCGGAATGGCAAAGGAAAAATTACTTTCTACGAATTACACGATGAGTGAAATCGCTTACAATCTCGGATTCCAGTATCCCCAACACCTCAGCCGGATGTTTAAACGTATCGTCGGTACGACTCCCAATGAATTTCGCTCCCGGAACTGATCCGTCAGGGGACGCTCCGTTAAGCGGTTACAAAAACTGAAGTCTCAAACGATAATTGTACCAAACTCCACTGCTTCAGGCACTCTTGTACAAATACTTCGTAACGAGCCATACAAACCGGATTGATTCAATATTCTTCCATAATAAAGGTTTTCAAACCGACTTTCACAGTGAAAGACTCCAAAAAAAATCTGCCTGAAAAATTCAGGCAGACCTTTTTTATAAACGAACGATCCGGCTTATTTTTTAAAACAAGCTTTCACGTCTTCGGTGCTTACCATTTGTTCTTTGAACGTATAGGCACCTGTTTTCGGAGATTTCACCATTTTAATTACTTTAGCGTATCCCCGTCCGTCTCCGGTCTTCAATGTTGCTACAACCTTCTTTGCCATAGTTCAAATTATTTAATTTCTCTGTGTATAGTTACTCTCTTCAATATCGGATTGTACTTTTTCAGTTCCAATCTTTCCGGCGTATTCTTCCTGTTTTTTGTAGTAATATACCGTGAAGTTCCCGGCATACCGGATTCTTTATGTTCTGTACACTCAAGAATCACCTGTACTCTATTTCCTTTAGCTTTCTTTGCCATCTTCAGTGATTTTAAACATTTTTAATTAATCCTTCAGCCGTTGCATCTTTTAAACATGCATTCAGACCTTTCTTATTGATCAGACGAAGACCAGCAGCAGATACGTTCAAACGAATCCATCTATCTTCTTCCGGCCAATAAAAATTTCTCTTAAACAGGTTGATAGAAAATGTTCTCTTTACTCTTCTTTTAGAGTGAGATACACTGTTTCCACCCATTGCTTTTTTTCCGGTTATTTGACAAACTCTTGACATCTCTCAGTATTTTTTTTAAACGCTTTCCAAACAGGTTGCAAATTAAGTGCTTTTTATCCACATAATCAAATATTCAGAGAAAAAATTTACAATTATTTATACAGCAAGGACAAAATAGATACCTCCCGGTTCACTCCGTCTGTTTCCCCGGCCAGAATTGAATCCCCAACGGTCGTTACCACACCACAAACAGGACAAGGGCTGCCAATATCACTACCCCTATCCACTCTATCCAGATCCTCCCCGCACTTTTATTCGCTTTTCCGTGACGGATTATTTCCAGTAACTGACCGGTCAGACAAAAGTAATTACACCAGGGACGGGAGAAAAATACAGACAGAATTAAAAATGTCAGTGCCAGAGCCAACACCCAACGTCCGGCTGCCCCGAACATAAAAGCAGCAAAAGGTTCAAACTGGGCCAGATCGAGGGTTATTCCCGCCAGTAAAAGACCGATTACTACCATAAAATAACTCCGGCGGGTATATTTCAATACCGTTCTCCAATAGCCTTTGGGTATCATTTTCTTTTTCCTGATTTTACCTGCCAATTCCTGTGCCGCCCCAAAAGGACAGAGGTAATAACAATAGTAGGATTTCCCGAAAAATAAAGGAATAAAGAAAGCCAGGAGAGCCACAAGCGGCAATAAAATTTTCCCACTCCAGGGAATCCCGTGCATCAGCCAACCATATAATAAGGCAAAGGAGAGAAAATAACCGTTCCAAAACCCTAAAATCAATACAGAGCCGGTCATCAGTACCCAACGGTATTTTTTCAATATTTTTACAGGAAACATACTTAACAGAGCCAAAATCACCAACGCATACCCCAATCCGTTTTTGAGCCAGCCGGTCCAGTGAATTTCACTTTCTCCGGCTTTCTGTTGTAAATAATAAGCCAAAGCTTTCTGTATATTTTCTTTCACGGCATTGCTCGACATCGTAGCTCCGCTCACTGCTTCCACCTGTAACTTTATAGCTTCTTCCGGGGTTTTACCTTTCCAGGAATCGAAAAAGCCTTTGCGTGCAATCAATTTGATAAAACCCGGAGATTCCTGATTCTCCAATAAGTAAAGTCCCCTGATTCTTCCGTCTGTTCCCAGGGCCAATGCGACCGGAACTTTTCCTGCAAATCCGGTCACCTCATCGGCTATGGGCGTAGTGACAATAAAAGAACCCACAATTTTTCCGTCTGCTTTTACCCGGAAAAGAACCTCCGATTCCTGAACCATCTCTGTATATCCGGGAAAATATTCCGTTATAACTTCCGGCGGTACTTTTTCTATTCCTGCGGCAGCGGCTTCTCCTCCCCTTTGGTTTTCCCCCGTTTCTTTATAATGCCCGGAGAGCAGAAACAAAATTAAAAACAGGGAAAGAATTCCCGGTAATTTTGCCATCCAGGCACTTATTTGATTATTCATAATGCTCTTTTTATTCAGGGTTCCAAAATTAATGCATTAATTAGAAGGTTTTCCTCCTGTTCCGTTAAAAAAATATTATTTTTGCTGAAATAGATAATCTGTGTTAAACGTTAAAAAAACTTTTTTACAAAACCTATATTAACCTGATCTCTAATAACGCTCAAAATGAAAAAACTAACTTATCTAATTTGTTTTGCGGGCCTGATGCTACAAGCCTGCAACAGTGAAATAAAGCAGGATAATCCTTTTTTAAAGGATTTTGATACGCCTCACGGAGTACCTCCTTTCCAGCAGATCCAAAACAGTCATTACCTGCCGGCTTTCCGGGAAGGTATAAAACAACAGGAAGCGGAGATTGAAGCGATTCTCAATAATCCGGAAGCGCCTACTTTTGAAAACACAATTGTTGCCCTGGAAAAATCCGGACAATTGCTGCAAAGAGTACAGTCGGTCTTTATGAATTTAAGGGAAGCGAATACGAACGATTCCATGCAGATGGTTGCAGAACAGGTTGCCCCTCTGCTTTCCGCCCATGCCGACGGGATGAACCTGAACGAAAAATTATTCCAACGGATAAAAACCGTATACGACAACAAAGAAAAAGAAAACCTCAATACGGAACAGCTGGAAGTATTAAATAAGTATTATAAAGAATTTGTCCGCGGAGGGGCCAACCTCTCCGCAGAAGAAAAAGAAAAACTAAAAAAAATCAATAACGAATTGTCGCTATTGGCCCTTAAATTCGGAAACAATCTCCTGAAGGAAACCAATAACTACCAATTGGTGATCGACAATGAAAAAGATTTGGCCGGTCTGCCGTCAGGAGTGATCGCCTCAGCTGCCGAAACAGCAAAAGAAGCAGGTCTGGAGGGGAAATGGGTATTTACCCTTCACAATCCCAGCGTAATGCCTTTCCTGCAATATGCAGACAATCGGGATTTACGGGAACAAATCTACAGGGCCTATACCAACCGGGGCAATAACAATAATGAATACGATAATAAAGAAGTAATCCGTAAAATCATCGCTTTAAAAACAGAAAAAGCTAATTTACTGGGATTTCCGGATTATGCCAGTTATGTATTGGACGAAAACATGGCTAAAAACCCTGAAAATGTTTATACACTTTGTAATCAAATCTGGGAAGCAGCCCTTAAAGTAGCTAAGAAAGAAGCCAAAGCGCTTCAGCAAATGATTGACAAAACCGGAGGTAAATTCAAACTGCAACCCTGGGACTGGCGGTATTATGCCGAAAAAGTAAAACAAGCTCAATACGGTCTGGACGAAAACGAGCTCCGGCAGTACTTCCCTCTGGATCAGGTCAGGGAAGGAGCTTTTTATACCGCAAATAAATTATACGGTATCACTTTTGAACCCCGCACCGATTTGCCTCTTCCCCACCCGGACGCCAAAGCCTTTGAGGTGAAAGATGCTGACGGAAGTTTTATCGGAATTTATTATGCCGACTATTTTCCCCGTCCCAGTAAAAGTCAGGGAGCCTGGATGGATGCTTTCCGTTCCCAGTCCTTTTTACTGGAATCCACACCGGTTATTACCAATGTATGTAATTTTACCAAACCTACCGGAGACACGCCGGCTTTGCTGACGTTTGACGAAGCTCAGACGCTTTTTCACGAATTCGGACATGCCTTGCACGGCTTATTATCCAAATGTACCTATCCCAGTATAGCCGGCACAAATGTCGTACACGACTTCGTGGAATTGCCCTCTCAAATCATGGAAAATTGGGCCGGTGATCCGGAAGTACTGAAAGTATATGCACGTCATTACAAGACCGGGGAGCCGATTCCTCAAAAGCTCATCGACAAATTGCAAAAAAGCAGTCATTTCAACCAGGGTTTCGCCACAACGGAATTTATGGCAGCTGCATTGCTGGATATGGCCTACCATACTGTAAAGACCACAGATCCGCTGGACGTTGAAAAATTTGAAAAAGAAACGCTGGACAAATTGGGTTTAATTCCGGAAATTACGGTCCGTTACAGAAGTACCTATTTTGCCCATATTTTCGACAGCGGCTATTCAGCCGGTTATTATGCCTATACCTGGGCTGAAGTACTGGATGCAGACGCTTTTCAAGCCTTTAAAGAAACAGGAGATGTATTCAATCCTGAAAAGGCCTTGGCTTTCCGCCAATACGTTCTTTCGAAAGGAGGAAGTGAGGATGCGATGAAATTGTATAAAACCTTCCGGGGGAAAGATCCTTCTATCGAGCCCTTACTGGAACGGAGAGGATTAAAAGAATAGATCCGAGAAGAGGAGGATTGACGCTTCGCTGATAAATAAACCTGCGGTTCCGATAAAAAGACTTTTCCGGAATACCGGGGGTTGCGGATCAGCGAAGCGTTCATACATATTCAGCTGAGAGGAAATATTTCTGCTGGTGCAGAAAAATATATTCCACGATAAACCCGCCCTACAGATAAATTCATTTTCCAAAATAAATACTATCTTTGCACGGCTACAGAAAGAAAGAAGGATGGAAAAATTATTAAATCTAGCGATAGAAGCCGCTTTAAGAGCCGGAGAAGCAATACTGAAAATTTACAATGATCCGGCTTCGCATTTGGATATTGAACGAAAAGCAGATGACTCTCCTTTAACACAAGCCGATAAAGAAGCCCACAAAACGATTATTAATGTATTGGAAAATACTTCTTATCCGGTATTGAGTGAGGAAGGAAATCCGGCCGATTATGAAAAGCGGCAACAGTGGAAAACATGCTGGATAGTAGATCCGCTGGATGGTACTAAAGAATTTATCAAACGAAACGGGGAATTCACTGTCAATATTGCCCTGATCTCTGAAGGGAATCCGGTTCTGGGAGTGATCTACGTACCGGTAAAAAAAGAATTGTATTACGGCTCGGCAGAAAATGGTGCTTACAAGGCACTGGCGGTAGAACCGCTGCGTGTCTCCGCCATTTCGGAAGTTCGTTCCCGTGCCCTCCGGCTTCCGCTGGTAAAAGGGAATTATCCTTATACCATTGTAGCTTCCCGTTCCCACCTGACTCCGGAAACCCAGGAATTTATCGAAAAATTGAAAAAAGAGCACAAACAGGTTAAACTGACCTCCATCGGAAGTTCCCTGAAAATTTGTCTGGTTGCAGAAGGGTCTGCCAATATATATCCGCGTTTTGCCCCGACAATGGAATGGGACACGGCGGCAGGTCATGCCATAGCTTTAGCTGCAGGTAAAAATATCTTTATGACTGACGGGAAAACACCGCTTCAATACAATAAAGAAGATTTACATAATCCCTGGTTTATTGTAAAATAATAAAGGGATATCAAACCGGAGAGCAGAATGAAATATAATTACTTTAAATAAATACTCCTTTCCGGTGCTGCCTTTATCCTTCCGATAAAGGTTATTTTATGAATAGAGTAAGAGTGACAAAATATGGAAAAAAACATCAATATTTATCCGATATTCGACCAAATGCTGCAGCGTTCAGACCGGGAACAACTGTTGCATCAAAAAAGTGCAATGATTTGGTTTACCGGGTTATCGGGTTCGGGTAAAAGTACATTGGCTATTGCTTTGGAACGGGAGTTATATAAAAAAGGATTTCTGACCCGTATATTAGACGGAGACAATATCCGCAGCGGAATTAATAATAACCTGGGTTTTTCCGGAACCGACCGTACGGAGAATATCCGGAGGATTGCAGAAGTTTCCAAACTGTTTGTGGATTGCGGAGTGGTTACGATCGCGGCTTTTATCAGTCCGACAAGAGCTATCCGGCAAATGGCCCGGGAAATTATCGGGGAAAACGATTTTCTGGAAATATATGTAAGCACCCCCTTGGAAGAATGTGAAAAAAGAGATGTAAAAGGTCTTTACAAAAAAGCCAGAAAAGGAGAAATCCGGGATTTCACAGGAATATCCGCTCCTTTTGAAGCTCCTTTACATCCCTTTTTAGCAATCGACACTTCCCGTTATTCTCTGGAAGAATCGGTAAAAATACTATTGGAAGTCATTGAACCGAAAATTAAATTTGTGCCCTGATATAGGCGTCTCTTCTCTGCTCCTGACAAAAACACAAAGGGGCAGAAAATAACAGAAGGGAGATCCTTTTATTGATTATATAAAAAAATATGTCAGAATATAAATTAAGTCATTTAAAAGAACTGGAAGCGGAATCCATCCATATCATCCGGGAAGTGGTAGCTGAATTTGAAAATCCGGTCATGCTTTATTCCA
>JAEXFF010000422.1 GCA_023400335.1 Bacteroidota bacterium | reverse complement strand
CGTCCTGACGGTAATAGGCAATCCTTAAATACAGGTCGGTTATAATCTACAAGCACAATATTTTTCCCGGCTTTTACATAACGGTGCTGGAAGGCATCGTCCAAAATAATAACTTCCGGTCTTTCGGGTAAGGCCAGTAGTTTTTCAATCCCCCTTACCCGTTTTTCGTCCACAGCTACGATGATTTCAGGAAATTTTTGTTTGATTTGTAAAGGTTCATCCCCGATTTCTTCGGCGGTGGACTGTAGGGTTGACAATATAAAACCAGACGTTTGTCGTTTATATCCCCGGCTGAGGCAAGCTACGCGGAAATCGTTCCGGAGCGTTGCTAAAAGATATTCCGTATGGGGGGTTTTGCCGGTACCCCCTACAGTAATATTACCGATACAGATAACCGGGATATTAAATTCTTTTGATTTTAATATCCCTGCGTTAAATAGGAAATTCCGTATTCCTACTCCCATACCGTATAAAAGACTTAACGGTGATAATATAATTTTTATAAAAATCATCGCATACGGTTTACCTACCTGTCGGTATCTAGTTTATATTGATGTCATAAGGTATTCTGGCAGTTAACCCTTCCGGTGTAATCAATGTATTTTGCAATTGCCGGAATGTTTCATAATAGCTTCCTAACTCATTTTTGAGTATATTTGTTTTTATGGAGGTAGAGAAGCTATTCAAGAATTCCTGGAAAAAATCTTTCTCAGTAGGATATTCGACAATTCTGTAATTGTCTAATCCTGCTTTTCGGGCTGCAATTTGTAAAGCGTCCTCCATACCTCCCAAAACATCTACCAATCCTACTTCCAGGGCATCTTTTCCTGTCCAAACGCGTCCCTGGGCTATTTCGTGTACTTCATCCCGGCTCATATGTCTGCCCTGAGCTACCCGGCTCAGAAAAGTCTCATATCCTTTTTCGATGTATTTTTGCATGACATTTTTTTCGTAAGCTGTCAAAGGACGGTTACTGATCGGTAAGGGGAGAGGATAACCTCCGCCGAAATCACTGTGTTCATTGGTTTTGACAACACTACTGGTAATCCCGATTTTATCTTTAATGAGTTTTTCTCCGGAAAAAAATTGACCGTAAATTCCGATAGAACCGGTGAGCGTTGTCGGGTCAGCGACAATGGTATCGGCCGCACAAGAAATATAATATCCCCCGGAGGCCGCAACATTTCCCATGGAAACGATAACAGGTTTCTCTTTGGTAGCCAAGGAAACTTCCCGCCAGATTATGTCGGAAGTTAAAGCACTTCCTCCGGGAGAGTTCACCCGCAAGACAATTGCTTTAATCGTTTGATCTTCCCGGGCTTTCCGTATGGTCTCCGCGAGTTCGGGACCGATGGATTTTTCCGTCTGTTCAAATCCGATCATTCCGCTGGCATATACGATGGCAATCTTATCTTTAACGAATTTTGTAGGACTGGAACTGGCCTTCCGGTAGTCTGAAAGTTTTACGAAATTCAGTTTACCTGTTTCTTTTATTCCGCATCTGTCTTTCAATAAGGAGAGTACCTGATCTTCGTAAAGAACTCCGTCGAAAAGGCCGTAAGCTTTTTCTTCCGCCGGGGAACGAAATTCTAAATGATTTGCCAGGAAATTTAAAGAGTCGATAGAAACAGAACGGGTGTCAGATATGCCTTCCAGAATGGTTCCCCATAGGGAACGGAGGTATACTTCGATCTGTTCCCGGTTTGCATCGCTCATCTCAGTTTGGGTGAACGGTTCTACTGCTGATTTATATTTTCCTACTTTTACAATGTCTACTTTGATACCGATTTTGTCCAGCATATCTTTGTAAAAAAAGCTGGTGCCACCCATACCCATCAACATCAAAGGTGTTTCCGGGTTTACGAAAATACTGTCGGCAACCGTAGCCAGATAATAACTCTTTTGGGAATATCCCATATTGGCATAACTGTAAATAAATTTCCCGCTTTTTTTGAAATTTTTCAAAGCCTGACGGATCTCTTCCGTAGTAGCCAGACCTCCGAAGTTACTCTGAATATCTCCCAGGTCAAGGTAAATTCCTTTGATACGGGAATCCTGACTGGCTTTTTCTATATTTTTTAAAATATCATTTAACCCTAACGATAGGCCCGGTTTTAGCGATAATAAATTGAAATTACTGAAAGGATCGTTTGAACTCCTGTCGGGAATTTCATTATTCAATTGGATACGGAGAATACTGTTCTCCTTGACATCAACAGCCTGTTCGCCTAATTTGGAAAGGGTGCTGATGATTCCGAAGCCGATCAGCAGAAGGACAATGTTTACAATAATCACTCCGACAATGGTTGCGAGAGTATATTTTAAAAAGCTTTTCATAAAGATTTATTTTATTGATATTATTCGAATATAGACTTGTTCGTTTTATACGGTTATAATGTTTGATCTGTACAGAACATTTATTTGTTTAAAGAACGGAATCATAACACATTATTTGCAAAAGTAGCCATATAATTCTTTTAACACAATATTACAAGAAAGTATTTTTGTTTTTACTTCGTTTTTTTAATAGCTTTACCAACGCACAAGAATGGAATATTCAGGTATCCAGGTTCAGATAATTCCCTTCTTTCAGGTTAAATTATTGAATGATTGCTTATTCGAACTTTGGATCAATTGAATATTTGTATTGTATGAATCAGAGATTTGATAAATATTTTGAAGAATGAGCCGATTTGTTATTACCGGAGGTAAAAGATTAAAAGGGGAGCTTTGTCCGCAAGGAGCCAAAAATGAGGCATTACAGGTTATTTGTGCGACTTTGCTGACCAAGGAAGAAGTGATTATTACGAATGTTCCGGAAATATTGGATGTATTAAAGCTGATTGAATTGCTGCAGGGAATGGGCGTTAAAGTCGAGCGGCTGGCTCACGGGGAATTTGCCTTTTGTGCTTCTGATATAGATTTCCGTTATTTTGAAACGGAAGATTTTTATAATAAGGCAATCAGTTTAAGGGGGTCGATTATGATTTTAGGGCCATTGCTGGCTATACACGGAAGCGGAGTGATTCCTAAGCCGGGCGGGGATAAAATTGGCCGTCGCCGTCTGGATACCCATTTCCTGGGTTTTGAACGGTTGGGAGCTACTTTTGAATACGATGCCGTGAATAGCTGTTTTAAGGCTTCCGTAAATAAGTTGAAAGGCAGTTATATGCTGCTGGATGAGGCTTCCGTTACGGGTACGGCTAATATTATCATGGCTGCTGTTTTGGCGGAAGGCGTTACAACTATTTATAATGCAGCTTGCGAGCCTTATGTTCAGCAACTCTGCCGGATGCTGAATTCAATGGGCGCTAAAATTTCTGGGATTGCTTCTAATTTACTGACAATTGAGGGAGTAAAAGAATTACACGGCTGCCGGCATCGTTGTTTGCCCGACATGATAGAAGTCGGGAGTTATATCGGGTTGGCAGCTATGACCCGTTCTGAAATAACAATCAAAGATGTCAATATTCGTCAGTTAGGTATTATTCCCGATGCTTTCCGGAAATTAGGCGTTCGGGTGGAAGAACGGGATGACGATCTTTATATTCCCCGTCAGGAACACTATATGATTGAAGATTTTATCGACGGTTCCATTCTTACTGTGGCGGATGCTCCCTGGCCAGGTCTGACTCCCGATTTATTGAGCGTGTTTTTAGTAGTCGCTACTCAGGCAAAAGGGAGCGTATTAATCCATCAGAAAATGTTTGAAAGCCGTTTATTTTTTGTCGACAAACTGATAGATATGGGCGCTAAAATTATTTTGTGCGATCCTCACCGGGCTACTGTGATTGGTCAGAATCACGAATCCCAGTTGCGGGCAACTAAAATGACTTCCCCGGATATCCGGGCCGGAATTGCGCTGCTGATTGCAGCCCTTTCGGCCAAAGGAATCAGCTCTATTCACAATATAGATCAGATTGACCGGGGATACGAAAATATTGATGCAAAACTGAATGCAATCGGAGCGGACATAAAGAGATATATGTAATGTTTAAACATTTTCCCTTTTCTATATTTTTACTTTTTTTACAGATAACTTATCCGGACATTGAGTCAATAGTACGGAGATTTTTTGATGAAGTTGCGGATGTTCAAAATCGGGCATGAGTTCATTGAGGGGGACAAGGACAAAATTCCGCTCGGCTATGCGGGGATGAGGTACAATAAGTTCTGCCGTATGGATAAGAAGAGATTCGCAGAATAAGATATCGATATCTATGGGCCGGGATTCATAGCGATTTCCAGCATGCCGGATTCGTCCTAATTGTTTTTCGATCTCTAAAGCTTTGGCAAGAAAAGATTCTGGTTTCAGACGGCTGTTGAAGATGACAATGCGGTTGTAAAAAGCGTCTTCACACTCAAATCCCCAAGGTTCTGTTTCATAATAAGAAGATGCCTTTACTACCGGACCTGCTGCTTTCATTAAACGGCATACCGCTTCTTCAATAAATTGTCTTTTATTACCGGTATTACTTCCGAAAATAACAGTGATTTCCATAGAGGGAGAGAGGCATTGGTTTTATTTTCACCCGTTTAATACTGTTTTTTGTGGTATTGGTAGTTATTATTGTTCGAATTATTGTTCTCTCTCTTGTTATTTTTAGAATTATTGTTTTTATTTGGCATGGGTTTATTGGAACTGGGTTTGCTTTTCTTTTGAAGTAAATCTTTAGAATGAGAGAGAGTCATGCCTTCGGGTAAGATTACCGTGCTTCCGTAATAAGTGTTTATATCGTCATAAATTTGTTCATCTTCTACACTATCTTTATTCCAGGTAAGGAATGATTTTTTCATGTGATTGGCAGTCAGTACGATTAAAGCTCTTTTTTGTTCGGGATCTTCTGTTTCTTTTATTTTTTCAATTAATTTTTCAACGAGTTTTCCGTAATGCCTGAATTTGATATGATTGGTATTGTACTTTAATTTTTCCGGTTTTTCGTTGATTTTTTCCAGAGACGGTAAGGGATAAGGAGTATCTATATCTAATTGGAATTCTGACATAATCGCCAGATGATCCCATAATTTATGCCGGAAGTCTGGTACATCCCGTAAATGGGGATAAAGATTGCCCATTACGTCGATGACTGTTCGGGCAGCCCTGTTCCGTTCTTCTCTGTCTTGGATGGTTCTGATATGGTCGACCATTTTTTGTATGTTTCTACCGTATTCCGGAAGAAGTAATTTTTTCTTTTGGGTATTATATTCCATTCTTAAGGATCATTAAAAAGCCACTCAATTTAATTGTATAGAAGATATTTGGGCCTCATTATCGTTTTTTGTG
>JAEXFF010000417.1 GCA_023400335.1 Bacteroidota bacterium | reverse complement strand
ATTATAGGCTCCCCGGATTTTATAAGAACGTACCATCTGCAGATCTTCCCGTTTCAGGAAAATGTTGGCTCCCAGATGTTCTGAAAGATGCCGGTTGCTCATCAGTGGAGTGGGCAGTAATATTTCGTTTAAGGTATGGGCTGCCGTCATGATATTTCTGAGTTCAGGGAAATAGTTATTTTCATTCATAAATTTCAATTTTTTAGGATTGTATGACTTGGGCAATATAATCTCCTGTTTCTTCTGTACTATATGAATTGTTGTTTTCTGCAAGGTCTTCTGTAACAATACCTTCCTGGAGCGATTGAGCGACCGCTTCCCGGATGGCATGCCCTTCTGCCTGTAGGTTAAAAGCGTATTCGAACATCATAGCAACGGATAAAATTGTGGCTACCGGATTAGCTATATTTTTACCGGCAGCCTGGGGATAAGAGCCGTGAATGGGTTCAAACAAAGACGTATGTATGCCGATGGAAGCCGAGGGCAACAGACCCAGGGAACCTGTGATGACACTTGCTTCGTCCGTAAGTATGTCCCCGAACATATTTTCGGTGATGATGACATCGAAATGACGGGGTTGTTGTATAATTTTCATGGCAGCATTATCTACGAACATATACTCGACTTTTACTTCCGGCCAGCCGGATGACATTTCCTGTACTGTTTCCCGCCATAAACGGGAAGTTGCCAGGACGTTGGCTTTGTCGACGACTGTGAGTTTCTGACGACGTTTTCGGGCATATTCAAAACCTAATTTACTTATTCTCCGGATTTCTTCCCGGCTGTATGTACAACTGTCGAAAGCCGTTTGTCCGTCTTCCGAACGTCCTTGAGGGCGACCAAAATAAATCCCTCCGGTCAGTTCCCGTATGCAAACAAAGTCGGCACCGTCTACCAGTTCCTCACGTAAAGGGGAGCGCCGGATAAGGGAAGGAAAAGAGGTTATAGGACGGATGTTGGCATATAGTCCTAATTCTTTTCTCATTTTCAGTAAGCCTTGTTCCGGACGTATTTTAGCTTTTGGATTATTGTCGAAACAGGGGTCTCCAATGGCTCCGAAGAGGACAGCGTCCGCTTCCAGACACAGACGATGGGTCTCTTCCGGATAAGGATCCCCTTTCTCCCTTATTGCTGTTGCTCCTACTGGGCCGTAAGAGTAGTCAAATTTATGTCCAAACCGGTTTCCTATAGCCTCCATCACTTTTAAGCCTTGTTTTATAATTTCCGGACCGATACCGTCTCCGGGGAGTACTGCTATTTTTAGCTTTGTCATAGTATTGAATATTATTTAAATTTAATTTATCCGCTTTTAACCCGGGTTTATAGGTCCTTACATTTTTCAAATACCTGTATTTTTCCCCGGATACTCAATAAATAATCAATATCATCGTAACCTTTTAAAAGGCATTCTTTTTTATAGGAATTAATATCAAATATTTCAGTTTTATCTTGGTAATGAATGGATTGTTTTTCCAGATCGACTGTAATGAGGGTTTCTGGAAAGGTTTCTACTTGTTTAAATAATCCGGTTAAAAACGATTCTGAGACCTGAACCGGTAGCAGACCGTTGTTGAGAGCATTGTTACGGAAAATATCTGCAAAATAGCTGGATACGACTACTTTGAATCCGGCTCCGTATATCGCCCAGGCCGCATGTTCCCGGCTGGATCCGCATCCGAAATTTTTGCCTGCAATTAATATCATTCCTTTGTATTTTTCATTGTTCAGGACGAAGCCGGATTTGGGTTTCCCTTGCTGGTCATAACGCCAGTCGTAAAAAAGATTGGCCCCGAATCCTTCTTTATGGGTTGTTTTAAGAAAACGGGCAGGAATGATCTGGTCCGTATCTGTATTTTCGATATTTAAAGGTACTGCGGTACTTGTCAGCATATTGAATTTGTCTATCATAAGGGATGAGGTTCAAAAGTTTAATTATTCAAAATCAGATTGTTTTAAAATTTCAGGAAGGAAGAAGAGAGAAATCGGGATAAGTGATGACTCCCCGTATAGCAGCGGCAGCAGCCACTAAAGGACCGGCCAGTAAAGTACGGGCTCCGGGACCTTGCCGCCCTTCAAAGTTCCGGTTGGAAGTAGCTACACAATATTTCCCTTCGGGAATTTTATCCTCGTTCATCGCCAGGCAAGCGGAGCACCCGGGTTGACGTAATTCGAATCCGGCCGCTTCCAATATGTCCCGTATGCCTTCTTCAATGGCTTGTTTTTCTACTTGTTTGCTTCCGGGAACGATCCAGGCCGTAATGTGTGGTGCTTTCTTTTTTCCTTTTACATAGCTTGCGAAAGCTCTTAGGTCTTCAATACGTCCATTGGTACAACTGCCTACAAAAACATAGTCTATCTTTTTGCCTTCGATTCTTTCTCCCGCCTGGAAATTCATATATTCCAGGGCCTTCAGAAAAGAGGTGCGGGAAGTGATATCTATTTCTGTAGCATGTGGAATCGTCCCTTTAATTTTTATTCCCATTCCCGGGTTTGTGCCATAAGTAATCATCGGTTCGATGTCTTCAGCCCGGAAGCTCACCTCTTTATCGAAAACCGCATCTGCATCACTATAGAGTTGTTTCCATTTTTCAACAGCTTTTTCCCATGCCGCACCTTGAGGAGCGTATTCCCGTCCTTTCAGGTAAGCAAAGGTTTTCCCGTCCGGGGCAATCATGCCTCCTCTGGCTCCCATTTCGATGCTCATGTTACAGATGGTCATTCGGGCTTCCATCGAAAGTGAACGGATAGCGGAACCGGCAAATTCGATAAAATGGCCGGTTCCGCCTCCGGTTCCCAAATGAGATATGATATAAAGAATAATATCTTTTGAACAGACATTTTTGTTTAATTTTCCTTCGATAGTAATGCGCATGGTCTTAGGACGTGTCTGTAAAATACATTGTGAGGCCAATACCATCTCCACTTCGCTGGTTCCGATTCCGAAAGCAATACATCCCAAAGCTCCGTGGGTGGAAGTATGGCTGTCTCCGCATACAATCGTCATACCCGGTTGAGTCAGACCGGTTTCCGGACCGACTACATGAATAATTCCATTACGGGGGCTTCCCACCTTAAAAATCGAAATTCCCTGTTCAGCACAATTTTTTTCCAGAGTCGTTAATTGTTCCCGGGAAAGGGGATCTTGTGCCGGTAAATGCTGGTTTTTAGTGGGTATATTATGATCCGGACTGGCTGTGGTTTGTGCCGGCCGGAATACTTTTATTCCCCGTTTGCGGATTCCTTCAAATGCTTGCGGGCTGGTGACTTCATGTATATATTGCCGGTCGATATAAAGTACACTTGCTCCTCCCGCAATTGTATCTACTACATGAGCCTCCCAAATTTTGTCAAATAATGTTTTCATAAATTTCGATAAAACGTGTATAACTTAAAACCTGCCTTTTATTTCAATTTTTAAGGTGTAATGGATAAAAATTTCTCTAAACGGTTTTCTTTGACTGTCAATTTGATTTTCCGGTCATTTTTGAAAACTAGGAAATTTTCGATATTGCATCTAAAAAAGATTCTACCGAAGCGGAAATGATATCTGTATTCGCTGCAAAACCGTGATACATTTTCCCTTTATGGGAAATTTGCACATGGACTTTTCCCAAATCGTCGCTTCCCCTTGTGATGGCTTGTACGAGGTATTCTTCAACATGAACGCGGCGTTTCGTTATACTTTTTACGGCGTTGAAAGCTGCGTCGACGGGACCGTTACCGCTGGCCGTTTCCGTGAATATATCTCCTCCGAAACTTACCTGTACTGTGGCGGTTGGAATGGTGGTTGAACCGCATACCACTTGTAAGGCTTCCAATTTCAGAGAACGGTTTTTCCTGGATTTTTCTGTGCCTGCCAATACTTCGAGGTCCCGGGTCGTGATATCTTTTTTCTTATCTGCCAATTCCAGAAATTTCTGGTAAATGGCATCTAATTCTTCTCCTTCCGGAGTATACCCTATTTCTTTCAGGTGATGTTTTAAAGCGGCACGTCCGCTACGGGCTGTAAGGATAATACTGGATTGGTCGACTCCGACTTCTTCCGGATCGATGATTTCATACGTTTCTCTGCTTTTCAGTACTCCGTCCTGGTGAATTCCGGAAGAATGTGCAAAGGCGTTTCTTCCTACAATGGCTTTATTGGGTTGGACCGGTACCCGCATAAGGCTGGATACCAGCTGACTGCTGGCTATTATTTGGCGGGTGTTGATTCCCAGATCAAAATCCAGGTTTTTGTGGCAGGAAATAGCCATTACCACTTCTTCCAAAGCCGTATTCCCGGCCCGTTCTCCTAAACCATTGATAGTTACTTCTACCTGTCGGGCTCCGTTTTGAATAGCGGCAAGGGTGTTGGCGGTTGCCATACCCAGGTCATTGTGACAATGGGTAGAAATGATGGCTTTGTCAATATTAGGAACATGGTTTTTTAAATAAGCGATTTTTGCCCCGTATTCATTGGGTAAACAATAACCTGTCGTATCGGGTATGTTTACAACTGTTGCACCTGCCTGTATAACAGCTTCGACGACCCGCGCCAGGTATTCTTCAGTGGTACGTCCTGCATCTTCTGCATAAAATTCTACTTCCTCTACGAATTGACGGGCATATTTTACAGCTTCGGCGGCCCGGCGGATAATTTCTTCAGGATGGGAATTTAATTTTTCATAAATATGGTAATCCGAAGTCCCGATACCCGTATGAATGCGGCCTCTTTTGGCAAATTTCAATGCTTCAGCTGCTACTTCAATGTCTTTTTTTACCGCCCGGGTTAAAGCGCAAATCGTTGGGTTGGTGACCGC
The DNA here is from genome assembly GCA_023400335.1 of Bacteroidota bacterium. GTDB lineage: Bacteria > Bacteroidota > Bacteroidia > Bacteroidales > Marinifilaceae > Culturomica. The sequence continues at coordinate 4,425 of JAEXFF010000417.1, read as the reverse complement.
TTTGGAGATTTCTATTACTGAATTGAAATCCCCGGGGCTAGAGACCGGAAAACCGGCTTCAATGATATCGACACCTAATTTTTCCAATTGGCGGGCTACCTCGATTTTTTCAATTGTATTCAGTTGGCAACCGGGTACTTGTTCAGCATCCCGTAATGTGGTATCGAAAATATATATTTTATCTCTCATGTCCTTTTATTTAAAAGTAAAAAGAATTCCAAAGGCTTAAAATTCCTGCCATAGTGGAAATGAACAGAATTTTGCCTCAGGTATGTTGATTCCTGATCAGAGGCAACATACCGGAAAACTAAAGAATTTTTGATTTTACACTTTTGTGTTTCTGATCTGTCAGTTATTTTCAGGTCTTAATTTACGTACTGCACTTCCGGTCTGCCACATCTCCGAATCCCGCATGATTTTTAGTTCTGAATCCAATTTTTCGCGATAGTCTGGCCGGCTGTTGGCATCGATGGACCGCTGGGCTTCGTTGCCGCAGGCAACTTCATTGTACAATTCCTCAAATACCGGTTTTGCTGCGTCTCTGAACTTTTTCCACCAATCGAGGGCCCCTCTTTGAGCAGTTGTGGAGCAGTTGGCATACATCCAATCCATTCCGTTTTCTGCAATCAGAGGCATCAGGCTTTGAGTGAGTTCTTCGACTGTTTCGTTAAAAGCCTCGGAAGGGGTGTGACCGTGAGCTCTGAGAATTTCATACTGGGCTGCAAAAAGTCCCTGAATAGCCCCCATTAAAGTCCCTCTTTCTCCGGTCAGGTCGGAATACACTTCTTTTTGAAAAGTAGTTTCAAATAAATATCCTGAGCCTACGCCTATCCCTAAGGCAATTACTCTTTCCAGCGCTTTTCCGGTAGCATCCTGAAAGATAGCATAGCTGGAGTTCAATCCCCGTCCTTGCAGGAACATTCTTCTGAGGCTCGTTCCGGAACCTTTCGGTGCGATAAGGATTACATCAACATCCGCGGGAGGAATAATGCCCGTCCGTTCCTTGTAAGTGATGCCGAAACCGTGAGAAAAATAAAGTGCTTTCCCGGGCGTAAGGTGTTTCTTTATTGCAGGCCAGGCGGAAATTTGTCCCGCATCGGAAAGTAAATACTGAATAATTGTTCCCTTTTCAGCTGCTTCTTCAATTTCAAACAGCGTTTCTCCCGGTATCCAGCCGTCAGCAACAGCTTTGTCCCATGATCTGCTGTTTTTTCTTTGTCCGACAATGACGTGAAAACCATTGTCTTTCAGATTGAGAGATTGCCCCGGACCCTGTACTCCGTAACCGATTACTGCTATTGTTTCATTTTTTAAAGTTTCCAATGCCTTGGAAAGAGGAAATTCTTCGCGGGTTACTACGTTTTCTTCAACTCCTCCGAAATTAATTTTTGCCATAATAGTAAATTTAGTCGTTTATGTGTGTTTGCCAATAATTATAATTCTTTTAATATTTCTCCTGGGAAAGGAAACCGGTTTTCCCTTTTAAAAATTCGGTCATTAATTCTCTTTTGGATTTTATTACTGCTACCAGACCGGAACGTACAAATTGATATACTCCGTAAGGTTTTAATAGTTCAAATAAAGCTTGGGTTTCGGCTTTATGCCCGGTTTTTTCCAGGATGATATAGTCGTCATCGATTTCTAATAGGCGTACATGCTGATTCCTGACCAGATTCTCTATATTCTTATTCCGGGCTACTTTATATAAAGCTATTTCCTGTAAAACTAGTTCATCGGGCGTAAAGACAAATACTTTCAATACATCGATTTTCTTTTCGATTTGTTTAGCCAGTTGTTCTATTTTTTCCGGTTCTGTACAGACCAGGATTGTGTATTTATATATATCGGGTATAGAAGATTCTGAGGCCGTCAGACTTTCAATGTTTACATCCCGGTACGTAAATACGGTAGTGATCTGATTGAGTAATCCTACTTTATTTTCCGAAAAAATAGTGATAATATATTCTTTTTCCACAGCTTCAATTTTTAATGAGTAGATACTGTCTTTCTATTCCAGTCGTATTTCCGAAACGGAAGCACCTGCTGGAATCATGGGAAAAACATTTTCTTCTTTTTCTACTTTTACCTCTAAGAGGTATGCCTTTTTGCTTTCTTTCATTCTCGCGATGGCAGCGGGTAAATGAGTCCGGTCTTCAACACATTCGTAATCCATGCCGTTTCCACGTGCTATAAGACCGAAATCCGGATTAACCATTTCAGTAAAAGAGTATCGTTTGTCGAAAAATAATTCCTGCCATTGTCTGACCATACCGAGGTAGTTATTATTGAGGAGGATTATTTTTACCGGAATACGGGATTGAAAGATAGTGCCTAGTTCCTGTAGATTCATTTGAAATCCACCGTCTCCTACAAAAAGACATACTTCACGTCCGGGCATCGCGATTTTTGCTCCGATAGCCGCAGGAAGGCCGAATCCCATAGTACCCAATCCTCCGGAAGTCACTAAACTCCGGCTTTGCCGGAAACGGAAATAGCGGGAAGCGATCATTTGCTGTTGCCCCACGTCTGTTACCAGGATAGCATTGTCTTTATAAGCTTCGGATACCTGATGGACTACCTCTCCCATACGTAAAGCCGGAGTTGCCGGAAATAATTCTTTTTCTATGATTTCCTGACATTCGATTTGATAGCAAGCGTGAAATTCTTCAAGCCATTGGGAATGTTCCTTTTTGACAATCTGCTTTGTCAACAGGGGAAGGGTTTCTTTTACATCTCCGGTGACAGGTACGTCTGCATAGATAATTTTATTAATTTCGGCCGGGTCGATTTCCAGGTGGATGATCTTTGCGTTTATTCCGAATTTTTCTGGATTTCCGGTGACCCGGTCGTCAAACCGCATTCCGATTGCGATCAGCAAATCGCATTCTTTATTTTTAATATTCGGTGCATAATTGCCGTGCATCCCTAACATTCCGACATATTGGGGATGTTCGGTCGGAATGGCAGAAAGTCCTAATAGGGTGGAGGCTGCCGGAATACCGCTTTTTTGTAAAAAGTCGGAGAGTTCTTTTTCGGCATGTCCCAGTAATACGCCCTGACCGATCAGAACGAGCGGTTTACGGGCAAGATTGATAAGCCGGGCGGCTTTTGCAATCTGTGTTTCATCCGGGGATGGGCAAGGCGTATAACTCCGTATCCCGGCAATTTTTGAATAATGGAAATCTGTAATTTCCTGTTGGGCGTCTTTCGTAATATCCACCACGACGGGACCCGGACGACCGGAACGGGCGATATAGAAGGCCTTGGCTATGGCCAGAGGAATGTCAGCAGCCTGTTTTACCTGACAGTTCCATTTTGTTACTGCCTGTGTAATCCCTATGAAATTGGGTTCCTGGAAAGCATCGGTACCCAAAAGCTGGGAACTGACCTGTCCGCTGATAACGACAATAGGAGTGGAGTCCATCAATGCGTCCGCTAATCCTGTAACGGTATTGGTGGCTCCCGGGCCGGAAGTAACCAGGCAAACCCCGGTTTTACCGCTGACCCGTGCATATCCCTGTGCAGCATGTACTGCTCCTTGTTCATGACGTACTAAAATATGACGGATACGGTCCCGGTAATCATACAAGGCATCGTAAACCGGCATGATTGTTCCGCCCGGATAGCCGAAAAGCGTATCGGTTCCTTCTTGCAATAAGGTTTCGATAACAGCTTTGGCTCCTGAAATCCCGGAAGATTCCGGATGTTGTTTTTCTCTTTGCAGAGAGGATGTGTTTGTATTCATTGTGTGTGTTGTGTTGTCTTTTAGCGGATATATCTGACGGCTCCTTTATCAGCAGAGCTTACCAGCATAGCATATGCCTGTAAAGAGGCGGATACCTGCCGGTCGCGTGCGGCCGGCTTGAAAACTTTACAGGCTTTAAGCCGGTTTGCCAATTCTTCCGGAGAAAGAAGGACACGGATGCTGCGTTCCGGAATATTTATCTCAATGATATCTCCATCTTCAATAATTGCTATTTCTCCTCCGGCGGCAGCTTCGGGAGAAATGTGTCCGATGGATAGGCCTGATGTCCCTCCGGAAAAACGTCCGTCCGTAATAAGGGCACAGGCTTTGTCCAGGTGTTTGGATTTCAGATAAGAAGTGGGATAAAGCATCTCTTGCATTCCCGGTCCTCCTTTCGGTCCTTCATAGCGGATAACCACCACATCCCCGGCTTTGACTTCATCGTTTAAAATCCCGTTCATGGCCTGTCCCTGCGATTCGAAAACTTTTGCTTTCCCCCGGAATTTCAGAAGGGATTCGTCTACTCCTGCTGTTTTGACAATGCATCCGTTCCGGGCGATATTCCCGGTGAGCACAGCCAGACCTCCGTCTTTAAAGTAAGCATGTTCTACATCCCGTATACATCCGTGAATGCGGTCGTCGTCAAAGCTAGCATGATAATTGCCTTGTGCTCCCAGTTC
>JAEXFF010000346.1 GCA_023400335.1 Bacteroidota bacterium | reverse complement strand
CAATCAAACTCGCCAAATCTTCCATTTTGATTTTAAGAATTTTTTTCCCTTCGGGCTTCATGGAACGCAGTACTAAAAAATTCAGTATTTTTTCTTCTGTATTACCTATGTGGCTGTTCCATAATTTTTCGTATGCCACTTGTGCCCTATTACTCAGAATATTTAAATAATTAAGGCGGAAGATTTCGTAGTTGTTCAGTTCATTTAATACAAATAACTTATCTATGGTAACTATGTTAATATTTGTACGTGCTTTGTAAGTCGCTGTATAGTTGGTCTGCATGCCGAATAATGAATAGGGCTCTATAACGAAAGGACTTCCAAAAGTTTCAAATAAGGAGTATGAATGTTGGTTATCGGTTGCTTGGGAGGTTATCTCCCCATTTAAGAGAAAGATTAATTGAGTGCAAGGTGCTCCTTGTTCCACAATGATATCATCGGCGTTGTATTTACGAAAATGTAGCTTTACCTTACCTATGATATTGGTGAAGTCATTTTTACATAATCCCTGGAAGAGAGGAAGTTGTAAAAGTGTATCATACATTGTTATTTCCATAAGTTCTAATGTTCGTTAAGTTATAGTTTAACACACAAAGGTAACGATAAAACGAGATTTATTATTTATAGGTGGGAGAACTTTTATTTTTTTTATTGTTTCTTACCGTCTCCTAATGTTTAAAAGCAGAATACTTGCGGGCTGTATAAAAAATAAATATATTTGCATTCAAAAAAGGAGGAGTTTATGTTTGGATCATTTGATTTTCAAGAATTTTTAAGTGCGTTTATCGTACTTTTTGCTGTCATTGATATTATCGGATCTATTCCTATTATATTGAACCTTAAGCAGAAAGGGAGAAATGTCAATGCTAATAAAGCTACCGGCATTTCTTTTGCTTTATTGATAGGTTTCTTTTATGCAGGAGATATGATGCTGAAGTTATTTCAGGTAGATATCGCTTCGTTTGCCGTGGCGGGTGCTTTTGTTATTTTTCTCATGTCTTTGGAAATGATTTTGGATATCGAAATATTCAAGAATCAAGGTCCTATCAAGGAAGCGACTTTAGTCCCCTTGGTCTTTCCGTTATTGGCAGGTGCGGGGGCGTTTACTACGTTACTTTCCCTTCGTTCGGAGTATGCTCCTGTAAACATTGTTGTAGCCTTGATATTGAATATGGTTTGGGTTTATGTGGTGTTGAAGTTGACAGATCGTATCGAACGTTTCTTGGGTAAAGGTGGAATTTATGTTATTCGTAAGTTTTTCGGAATCATTTTGTTAGCAATATCAGCGCGTTTATTTACGGCTAATCTGACTTTGTTGATAGAACAGTTTCAGAAAGCTCAGTAATATGCTGTTTCTTTGCAGATAATAATGTCGGAACTCACCATAGATATTTTATTGGAAACCAACTGCTTTGTGTTAAATCGATATTAATCTGTGGTGAGTCCCGGTATCATTCCATTTGAATGATAGTTGTTCGATGTTTTGATGCGCCTCTTTGATGTCTATTTCTCGCTGGCGATAAATTTCTTCATCCCATCTGTAAAATAAGTTTCATATTTATCCCCTTCGCCCGAGCAGATAAAATAGGCATCCAGTTCAGGATGTGCTTCACAAAAAGCTTTGGCTGAGTCCAGTCCCATCACCATGAAAGCAGTAGCGTATGCATCGGCACTGGCGCAATCTTTTGCAATGACAGTGGATGACAGGATGCTATGTTGTACTGGGTATCCGGTGCGTGGGTCTATGGTATGTGCATATTTCTTTCCACCTTTGTAATAGAAATTACGATAATTTCCTGATGTCGCCATACCTACGTCACTAATGGCAAGTACAGTCTGTAACTCCTGGTTTACTGACAAGGAGTCATCTACAGGTTTGTTTATGCCGATACGCCAAGCGTTCATTTTGGAATTTTTGCCTCTTACCACTACTTCACCACCGATGTCTACCATGTAGTTTTTTATCCCTTTACGTTCTAATAGCCTTGCTACTGCATCTACTCCGAATCCCTTGGCGATAGCGCTGCAATCCAGCATTATACGAGGGTCTTTTTTTATTATCCGGTTGTTCTGTAAGTCTATTTTTTGATATCCTATCATTGGGCGTAAGCTGTCCACTATCAGTGAATCCACTCCTGTAGATTTTTTGAATCCAAATCCCCATGCATTTACCAAAGGTGCGACAGTGATATCAAAGGCTCCATGGGTTTCATCGGATATTTTTTTTGCGAGATGGAATACATGTACGAAAAAACTGTCAACTTCTGTCTTTTCATTGTGGTTTACGCGGGTGATTACAGAATTCGGATTGAAAGGAGAGAGGGAGTAGTCCACTTTCTTCAGTTCGGTTTCTATTTCTTCTTTCAGATTATCTTCGGACTGGTAGGTGATTTTGTATACAGTACCGAATACAAAGCCTTCATCCGTACGGAAAGGTGCTTGCTTTTTTAGAATAATAATTGTTCCTATTATCAGAATTGCTAGAAACGGCAATTGCCATGCTAATTTTTTTTTATTCATACCTGTAT
>JAEXFF010000273.1 GCA_023400335.1 Bacteroidota bacterium | reverse complement strand
TGTTAGGGCCACTGTTTAACAAGTTGTATAATTTTTAGGGAAAAGCTTCTTATAAGTTGCATACGCCTTTTCGTGAAGACCGGGAGATTTATGTTACCGTCAGATACGAAAGATAGTTTTTCAAATTGGATTGCCTTTAACGTTTACCCGGAATTTCAACTCATTTTTCTGCCCGTTTTTGATTAATAATTAGAAATTGCTTTTTTAAATTTAATGTTATTCCTGATTTCGAAGAGAAGGTTTGTGTTAAATAGTTGATATTTATATAAATATAGCTTCAAAAAATAAACTTTAAAAAATGGTAATAGCCGCTATTACTTAGAAAAGGTTATTTTGACCTTTTTAATTTTTTTTTATCTTTACAACTGCAAATTTTAGGAAGTGGTGAGAAAAGAATTTCTTTGTTAAGAATCCCGGAAGGTAGTGTTTTACTAAGCCAAATAGAAAAGAAGCAACCTTTTTGTGTTTGGGTATAATGGGGTAAAATAGAAATTCAGATCATACTTTTTTGTGGGAAAAGTTAAAATTATATCAGGCTTTAATTTGTATTTTCAATATGACATTCTAATTTAAACATATATGACAACTCGAAGAGAATTTTTAAAAACAGTGGCTAGTTTGGCAGCTATCACTGTCGTTCCTCGTCACGTATTGGGACGAGGGTTTGTTGCTCCTAGTGATCAACTTACAAAAGGAATCATAGGTGTTGGAGCTATGGGAAGAGGCCATATCAATTATGGGAATACCCGTTTAGTAGCTATCTGTGATGTGGACAAAAATCATCTTCAGCAGGCAGCTAGTTTGGTGCCGGATAAGATAGCTCAATATCATGATTTTAGAGATTTAATTCTGGATAAAAATGTAGATATTGTACATATTGCTACCCCGCCTCATTGGCATGCTATAATGGCAGTAGAAGCTGCGAAAGCAGGAAAAGATATCTGGTGTGAGAAGCCGATGACCCGAACGATAGGAGAAGGAAAAAGAGTGGTAGAAGCAATGAATCATTATGGACGTATTTTCAGATTGAATACGTGGTTCCGGTTTAAAGATTCTTTCTATGGTTTGGGGAGCCCGGTTAAGCCTTTAAAAAAGTTAGTTCAAAGCGGGATGTTGGGATGGCCTTTAAAAGTGACTATCAGTAAACATACTGGATTTGACTGGAAGTTTTATTGGGTTGGAAAGGAAAATTTGGATCCTCAGCCGGTACCTTCTGAATTGGATTATGATTTTTGGTTGGGACCGGCTCCTTACAAACCTTATAATGCACATCGGGTTCATCAGACTTTCAGAGGTTACTGGGATTATGATGGCGGAGGACTGGGGGATATGGGACAACACTATATCGATCCGGTACAGTACATACTGGGAAAAGATGAAACAAGCCCTGTAAAAGTAGAAGTGGATGCTCCTCAACAACATTACGATGCTGCCGGTACATGGCGTTCGATTACTTATACGTATGACGATGGATGCCAGATTGTATTGTGGGGAGGGGATTTTGGTAATCCGGGAACGCCTTATATTGCAGGTCCTAAAGGAAATGTCTATAAAAATTTTGTATGTGATATCCCTGATTGGGAAAAGAAATTAGCTGGTTTCCCTGATCCGGAACCTCAGCATACAGATTTTATGGAATGTATTAAAAACCGGCAAAAATTTGCTTTAAACGAAATGAACGGTCATCGTTCTTCTACAATTGTCAATATGGGAATAGTTGCTCTTCGTTTGAACCGGACGTTGCATTTTGATCCGGTGAAACAATTATTTATAAACGATGATGCTGCAAATTTATTGGTCAATCAGCCAATGAGGGCTCCCTGGAATATTTAATGATAAAAGAATGAATCTATGAAAAAGTTACAATTAATACTATTTTTCCTGTTTGTGTTGGGTAGTCTGGTTTACGGGCAGTTGGATGTGAACCGGACCGTAGCAACAAAATTAGCTGATGCATTAGCTGTTCTTCCGGCAGAAAAAGAAAAGGTTTTAAATCAGGCGATGGCGGATATTGCTTCTACGGGACAAGCTGGTTTAAGTGAATTAATCGACATGCGGGAGACTTCTACCGGGGAGGCGCGGGTAAGACTGGACTTTGCTTTGAATAGTATAACTGTTTATGCGACCTCTTTACAGGATCCTGCATTAAGGAACGATTTACAACAGGTATTTATAAAAGCCATTGAAAAGTTGGACAGGCCTGAATCAAAGGCATTTTATATGAATTTATTAGGAATGGTGGGGGATGATGCTTCTGTGGATTTATTTGCCTCTTATTTAAATGATCCCGTTCTTTCCGATAATGGAGCCCGTGGTTTAGCCAAAATAAAAACAGGAAAAGCAACTGATGCATTAATAAAAGCGTTAATGCAGGTTAATCCGGGTTTAAAAAAGAATAGTATGAATGCTTTAGGCGAAATTGCTTCGCCGGAAGCAGAAGATGTTTTGTTGGCACAGGAAGGAAAATTCCCGGCAGAAAATATAGATGTGTGGTATTTTGCACTTAGCCGGAGCGGGAGTACGAAGTCTTTGCCCGTTTTGGCAAAAGCGGCACAGGATGCTCATTATTCTTTGGATCTGAAGAGCGGAAATGAAGCCTATATCACTTTGTTGAATAAATTAGCAGATGAGGGTGAGAAAAAAACGGTTACTAAAGCAGCTTCTGAGTTGTATAAAAATGCTTTAAAAGCTCATCAGGTCGCTACGCGGATAGCTGCGTTACAGATTTTATTGAAAACGGATGATAAGAACCGGGCCAAATGGATTATAAAAGCATTGAACGATCCCGAAAGGGAGTATCGGAATGCCGCATTGTTAGGTGCAGAAGAATACACAAATGATGCTTTGAACAGGGAGATTACCGGAAAGTTAAATAAGGCTGACATAGAGACTCAGATTGATATTATCAATTGGTTGGGAAAGAATAGAGTGGAAGCTTCTCTGCAAGAAATTATACCTTATGTGAAGAATGCAAATCCGGAATTAAGCCGGACTGCCATAAATGCGGTCGCCCGTATAGGGGGAAACGAAGCTATAGACTGTTTGTCGGGCCTGGTGGCTTCCGGGGATAAAAATCAGCTGGAAACTGCCGCTTATGTATTGAAATCAATGCCGGGAGATATTGCAGCTCCTTTGATGAATTTATTTGACAAGGCATCTGAAGAAGGTCAAAAAACGATTTTGCTGCTAATAGGTAGCCGGCGATGTGATAAGTATGCGCAAGATATGCTGAATTTTTCTGTAAATGCAGCACCCGGGGTAAAAGAGACAGCTCTTGCTGTATTGAAAGAAGTGGTTACGGCTGAAAATTTACCTCAGTTATATGAGCTGTTGAAAAATGTATCTTCTACAGAAGTAGATGCTGTCCAGCAGGCTATTATTGCTGCTTTACGTATGCTTCCGGCAAGGGAACGTTATGCTTCGGCTGCAGGGCAGATGAAAAAGGAAACCGGTAATATCCGGGACCGGTATTTTAGTATTTTAGCTGCAACCGGAGATCCTGCTGCTTTTGAAATGATCCGCCAAGGATTTGCAGAAGGAAATGCAGGGACCCAACAGGAAGCATTCAAAGCTTTACTTTTGTGGCCGGGTTTTGAGTCTGCAGAGGCTTTGTATACCATTTGTAAGAATGATGGGAATGGAAAATATTTTAATCCGGCTTTTGAAGCGTATGTAAATAAGATAGCCGGAACTGCTCTGGCAGGAGAGCAGAAATTATTGCTTTTGCGTAAAGCTTTGGAAATTGCACAAAATACTTCCCAGAAAAAGGCTGTTTTGGAACAAATCCAGAAAACCGGAACATTCCTGGGATTAGTTACAGCTGGGGAATATTTGGAAGATAAAGATTTACAACAAACGGCTTGTCAGACTATAATGAATATTGCTTTGGGAAATAAAGCTTATTATGGGGAAGTCGTAAATCGGTTGTTAAACCGGGTGTTGGAAGTATTGAGCGGAACGGATAGTGATTATCAAAAACAAGCGATTCGGAAACATTTGGCTGAATTACCTGAAGGAGAAGGATTTATACGTATTTTTAACGGAAAGGATTTGGAAGGGTGGAAAGGGCTGGTCGGTAACCCGCTGACCCGGGCAAAAATGCCTGCTGCCCGTTTGGCTGCAGAACAGAAAAAGGCAGATAAATTGATGAGAGAATCCTGGAGTGTGGAAGATGGAATACTGGTATTTAACGGCAAGGGAGATAATCTTTGTACGGAAAAAAAATACGGGGATTTTGAAATGTATGTCGATTGGAAACTTTATCCGGAAGGCAAAGAGGCGGACGCCGGTATTTATTTGCGTGGTACACCTCAGGTACAAATTTGGGATACTGCCCGTCGTGATGTCGGTGCTCAGGTGGGTTCAGGAGGCCTCTACAATAATGAAATAAATTTGCGGAATCCGCTTCTGGTAGCAGACAATCAGTTGGGAGAATGGAATAGCTTCTTTATCCGGATGATTGGGGAACGGGTTTCTGTATGGTTGAACGGAATTAAAGTGGTCGATAATGTTATTTTTGAAAATTATTGGGACAGAACCCAGCCTGTTCCTTTTATGGAACAAATCGAATTACAGGCGCATGGAAGTAAAGTGGCTTATCGGGATATTTTTGTGCGGGAGATTCCGAGGGTAGAACCCTATGAAGTGTCTGCCGAAGAAGCAAAAGAAGGTTTCCGTGCTTTATTTAACGGAGTTTCCATGCACAATTGGACAGGAAATACAAAAGATTATGTCGCGGAAAAAGGATGTATAGTGCTTTATCCGGAAAATAGAGGGGGAGGTAATTTATATACCAAAGAGGAATTTTCCGATTTCGTATTCCGTTTCGAATTTATGCTGACGCCTGGCGCAAACAACGGTTTGGGTATCCGTACCCCGACCGAAGGAGATGCTGCTTATGTCGGTATGGAACTTCAGATATTGGACAATGAAGATCCGATTTATAAAAATCTGAAAAAATATCAGTATCATGGTTCTGTATACGGTATTATTCCTGCCCGCAGAGGTTTCTTAAAACCTGTCGGAGAATGGAATTATGAGGAAGTCATAGCAAAGGGTAACCGGATCAAAGTCATTCTGAATGGAGAAGTCATTCTGGACGGGGACATTAAAGAAGCAACTCTTAACGGTACAATGGATAAACGGGAACATCCGGGATTGTTTAATAAAAAAGGACATATCGGATTCCTGGGGCATGGATCGGTTGTGAAATTTAAAAATATACGGATTAAAGAATTAAAATAAAAAATACGCAGGCATTTAAATGCGAAAACAGATAAATGCTCACTTTTCGACTCGCTGATTAACGAACCTTCGGTTCTGATTAAGAAATTTAACCGGAAATGTTAGTTCTGTTAATCAGCGAAATGTTAATTCATTTGAATTTTTGGGACATTGAATCCGGATGGGCTGATGGCTTGGCCGCCGGACAAATAAAATAAATTATGGGGCAGAGAACGCAGTTTTTATATAGTAGAGCACAATTGTTTTTTTTAGTACTTCTACGTATTCTGATCGGGTGGCATTTTTTATATGAAGGGTTGAGTAAAATTTTTAATCCCAAATGGACTTCCTATGGTTATTTAATGGATGCACAAAGTTTTTTGGGTAATTTTTTTCATTCTTTAGCGGATCATCCGGCTTCTTTAGAGATCGTTGATTTTTTAAATCCGATCGGTTTGACGCTGGTTGGATTGTCTCTTATTTTAGGCATTGCTGTTCGTTTCGGACTTATCGGCGGTATTTTTTTATTGGCTCTTTACTATTTGTCCCATATTCCTTATATCGGGGCAGAATATCTTTTCCCTTCCGAAGGGTCTTATTTGTGGATAGATAAAAATATAATAGAGATATGTGCTTTGTGTTTGCTGATGGTGTTTCCTACATCCGGCATTATCGGCTTGGATAGATTGTTGAACAGATATTGGAAAAAGAATCGATATGGTAGATGATACTCAGAGTGGAGAACCGCTGAATACGGCTCCGGACGAAGGAAGACGGAATTTCTTGAAATCTTTGGCTACAGTTCCTTTGCTAGGGGCAATGGCTTATGGTGTTTATAAGAAAGTAAACCGGGAGCGTGTACGCCGGAATGTAAGTGATGTATTTAAATTGGAAGGATATTCTCCGCAGATATTGCCGATACAGCCGGAAGGGGAAAAAATACGTTTGGGAATGATAGGTTTCGGTATACGGGGCAAGCTATTACTGCGGAGTTGCGGTTTTGCAGAACCCGAATACATTGAGAAATTGAAAGAAGAGGCCCGTTTAAATCCTAAAGATACCCGTTATGAGATGTTTTGTAATCAGGAGGATTTGAATATTGAGATTGCTGCTGTCTGTGATATTTTTGATACGCATGCGGAAGCTGCTATGCGGGCAGCTGCTAATGGGAGCAGGGAAGGGGCTAATGGCAAATTGGGCAAACTCCCCAAACGCTACCGGAATTATCTGGATTTACTTTCTGATCCTGAAATTGACGCTGTTATTATTGCCACTCCGGATCACTGGCATGGGACGATGGCTATAGAGGCGGCTCTCCGGGGAAAACATGTTTATTTGGAAAAACCGATGACCTGGACGGTTCCGGAAACTTATGCCGTACGGGAAGCTGTCCGGCAAAGCGGAATTGTGTTTCAGTTAGGACATCAGGGACGTCAGACAGATAGCTATGTCAGAGCTAAAGAAATTATTGACAAAGGATACCTGGGTCCTGTCAACCTGATAGAAGTATGTACAAACCGGAATGATCCGAACGGAGCCTGGGTATATGATATAGAAGAATCTGCTAATCCGCAGACGATTGACTGGAAGCAATTTATTCCGGATGAAAGGCGTTTGAAAGAATATTACGCCTATATGAAAGCCAATCAGCTGGACCGTTTCCTGGGACCGGATCCTTATGAAAAATTTAGCTTGGAACGTTTTTTCCGCTGGAGATGCTGGTGGGATTACAGTACCGGATTGAGTGGTGATTTATTGACTCACGAATATGATGCGATTAATCAGATTATGGAAGTAGGCATACCCTATTCGGCGACCTCTTCGGGCGGGATTTATTTTTTTAAAGACGGACGTACTGTACCGGATGTGTTACAAACGACTTTTGAATTTCCGGATAAGAATTTGACTTTACTTTATAGCGCTACGCAGGCCAGTAGCCGGCAGAGAGGAAAAGTCATTATGGGGCATGATGCTAGCATGGAACTGGGGAATACCCTTACAATAAAGGTAGACGGTGACTCTACCCGTTATAAAAAGAAAATTGAAGAAGGCATAATACAACCGGATGTTCCTTTTTATAATTATATTCCGGGTTCCAATGATGTAGATGCGATTACTTCGGCTACTGAACTCTATTTTGCCCAAAGGGGGTTATTGTATACCTATGTGAACGGGCAGCGGTATAATACGACTTATTTACATATACGGGAGTGGCTGGAATGTATCCGGAGGGGATTGACTCCGAGTTGCAATATCGACCGGGCCTTTGAGGAAGCAATGAGTGCCCATATGGGAACCCGGGCTTATCTGGAAGGCCGTACCATGTATTGGGATAAAGAAAAGGAAGAAATAGTCAGGGGATAGGATTAAATAATTTATGTAAATTTATACCGGAATAGCAAAAAATATTGAAGTATATGAAAGATTATATTTTTGAATTGGAAATGAAAGTCCGGGATTATGAATGTGATTTACAAGGGATTGTAAATAATGCAAATTATCAGCATTATATGGAGCACGCCCGGCATGAATTTTTGGAGAAAAGCGGTGCTAATTTCGGAAATTTACATAAGCAGGGAATAGATGCAGTTGTAGCAAAAGTAGAAATCGACTACAAAGTTTCATTGACTAGTGGAGACCGTTTTGCAGTACGTTTGTATATTGTTCGCTCGGGAGTAAAATTGGTATTTTTCCAGGATATTTACCGGTTGCCGGATAATAAACTCTGTGCAAAAGGGAAAGTGGAATCTGTTTGTGTTGAAAAGGGACGATTGACGAGAGGAGAATTATTTGATGAGATTTTTGCTTCCTATTTGAAGGGGAAAACTTCGGTATAAATCTGAAAATGTAAAAGTGTTTAAACGTTTAAGATTAATATTGCTTTCTTTCGGATAAAAAATCTTTTGTGAACGCCGGAAAACAACATTGCGATTAGGATTATGAAATGAAAAATATTCGAAAAGTCAGCAGAATTAGTGTACGGCAGACTTTTGAATATCGGAAGTGCAGTATCTATTCATTTAAAGGCATTCCTTTCGGGCAAATAAATTTTTAAAGCCCGGATTTTTTGAAGATTTGTAAATTTTTTGAAAAAAGAAAGAGATTTTTTTGGTCGGAATAAAAAAAGCGCTACTTTTGTACCCGCATCAGATAGATGTCCCGGGCGCTTAGCTCAGTTGGTTCAGAGCATCTGGTTTACACCCAGAGGGTCGGGGGTTCGAATCCCTCAGCGCCCACATAAAATGAGACCTTCCGATAAGGTCTCATTTTTGTATAAATGCCTTTAAAAGAGAAAGGAATTTTCTCACAGTGTACCAAAAAATATATAAACCCGGATTTCCTTTATTTTTTTACCCATACAGCAATTTTGCCTCCGGATACAAGAAATTTTCCGTTCCCGTTTTCATCGATTTTAATTTCTTCCTGACGATTGCCTGTAATTTCATGCCAGATTTCGTTTTTGTGTTTTTTCCCGACATTCATGACCTTATCTCCGTTATCTCCGTTGGAAAGCAAAAGGACGAGACCGGAATCCGGATGCGCTTTATCCCCCGATCTTACAAAGCCGACTGTGTTGGGATGGTCAAAATAATTTTTTTGTTCTCCGTAAGCGTATTTTCGGCGGGCTGCTAATAGAATATCCAGAATGACCCGATGAGGAGAATTTTTTCCGGATACACCGTAATAATCCCCATAAAAAATACACGGATAACCTTCTTTCATCAATAAAATTAACCCATATGCCAGCGGTTTAAACCAATCTTTTACCTGTGACTCCAGTGAACTGTTTTTTTGAGAATCGTGATTATCTATAAAAGTGACAGCTAGTTCAGGATGGTTTTGTACCAAAGTATCTTTCAGCAGGTCTTGTAAATTGTAGTTTTTACCTATCCGGGAAGCCTGAAATAAATTAAAATGCAAAGGAACATCAAATAAATCGACCTTATAATCGACCTTGGAGAGATAGCTTTCCAAGGAATCTTTATCGTCTTTCCAATATTCTCCGACGGCATAAAATTGTTCCCCCCGGCCGGCTCTTACAACTTCCAGAAAATGTTTGATGAATTGGTCATTCATGTGTTTAATGGCGTCCAATCGCATCCCGTCGAGCTTTAATTCCCGGGAAACCCAAATGCCCCATTGAGTCATTTCCTTTACTACTTCCGGATGGTCAAAGTCGATATCTGCAAACATCAAATAGTCGTAATTCCCATTTTCTCTGTCGACATTTTTACTCCAGGATTTTCCGTCGCTTACAATTTCGTAAATGGCTTTTTTATGATTTGCTTCATTATAATCTGTCCCTGTAAAATGATACCAATGCCATTTAAAAGGAGAATATTTATCTCCCCTTCCGGGAAAATTAAAACCTGTCCAGCCTTCAATTTCGTAGGGTTGACTGATATCTTGTTCTCTTTGTTCGGGATTTACTTCTTTGGCCATAAATTTTTCGGTATAATCGGCTCCGGCTTTATGGTTCATTACGGCATCTAAATATACATTAACCTCATGTTTATGTAGCTCTTCTATCATCTCTTGCAGTTCCTGACGGGTTCCGTATTTGGTACGTATCGTCCCTTTCTGATTGAATTCTCCTAAATCGTAGAGGTCGTAAGTACTATAACCCTGGTCGTTTTGCTGAGAAGCCTTGTAAGCGGGAGGAATCCATACGGCTGTTATACCCATTTCGTGTAAATGAGCAGCATCTTCTTTTAAGTGTTTCCAAAGTTTACCATCGTTCGGCAGATTCCATTCGAAATATTGCATCATTACCCCGTTATTCATAGCTTTTTTGTATTTTTATTTCTTTTATAAAACGTTATTAAATGGGATTAAGTTTGCATAGAAAAGAAAAAGTAATTGGCATTGAACTTATATTTTTTTACGGCGTAATAAAGTAAAAACGGAATTTTTCAATATGAAACAATCGGAAAACAGGCCTGCATGGTGGAAAGAATCTATTGTTTATCAAATCTATCCCCGGAGTTTTCAAGATAGTAACGGGGATGGAATTGGCGACTTAAAAGGCATTATTTCCCGTTTGGATTATGTCAAAAGCTTGGGGATAAATGTAATTTGGTTAAATCCGATATGTGCTTCTCCCAATGATGATAACGGATATGATATTAGTGATTACCGGCAGATTATGGGAGATTTTGGAACAATGGAAGATTTCGATCTTTTAGTGCAGGAAGTCCATGCCCGCGATTTGAGATTAATATTGGATCTGGTTGTCAATCATACCAGCGATGAACATCCCTGGTTTATAGAAGCCCGGACTTCCCGTTCTAATGCTTATTACTCCTATTATCATTGGTGGCCTGCAGAGCAAGGGCAACCGCCACTACGTCTGAGTTTTTTTGATGAGAAAGGAGATGCCTGGCGTTATAATCCCCGGACAAAATCTTATTATTTGCATTACTTTTCCCGTAAACAACCGGATTTGAATTGGGAAAATCCGGAAGTACGCCAGGAAATATATGCCATGATGAAATTTTGGCTGAACAAAGGGATTGACGGATTCCGAATGGACTCGATTACTTATATATCAAAGGATATTCGTTTCCCTGAAATCGACCGTAACCAATATCCCGGGATTTTTGAATATTATGCGCAGGGACCTTATCTGCACGAATATTTGCATGAAATGAACCGGGCGGTGTTAAGTAAATACAATATTATGACGGTAGGAGAAGGTTCCGGAGAAACTGCTGAACAACTGGCTCTGTTTGTTGAACCGGCACGGGAAGAATTGGAT
>JAEXFF010000313.1 GCA_023400335.1 Bacteroidota bacterium | reverse complement strand
TTATACAAGCCCTCCCGATTTTGTGTCCAATGAACGGCATTTGAAATTTGCTCACTATCTGCAAGAGGCGGGATATAAGGTCACTATTTTTTCATCCGGATATTTGCGTGGTAATGATATTGATCTTGTTGACAACGGGAAACCTTATAAAAAGGTAAGGTACGGAGAATATAATTTTGTACATATCAAAGTAAGGCATTATCAAGGTAATGGCATAGACAGAATGTGGTCTATTGGTGAATTTGCTTGGAAAATATTGCGTCACAGGAACGAATTTGAGCGACCGGATGTGATCTTACAAAATATGCATGCACCGTTTGATTATTGGGTAAGTACTTGTGCCCGGAAATTGAAAGTTCGCTATATTGCTGAAGCCTGGGACTTGTGGCCGGAGGGTTTTGTTATTTTTGGACTTATCTCAGCTCGAAATCCTATTCTGAAATGGGCGTACGCTAAAGAACGTAAAATGTATGAAAGAGGGAGCGACATTGTGTTCTCTTTTGCCGGCGGTATTGAATATCTAAGAAAAAAGCACTGGACTAACTCCACTGGTGGGCAGATAGATGAATCGAGGATACACTATATCAACAATGGAATGAGTATTAAGGATTTTGATCGAAATAAAGTGGCCTGTTCGTTGCATGATAATGATATAGAGAACGAAAATATCTTTAAGATTGTCTATTTAGGTTCTATACGTTTGGTAAATGATGTGCGACAGATTATCGATGCCTTGGCTCTGTTGCAAGATTATAAGGATATACGTTTATTTATTTACGGTAATGGAGATCAACGTAAAACTTTAATGAAATATTGTGAGGATAAGCGAATATCGAATGTCATATTCAAACAGGAATGGATTCCCTTGACTCATGTCCCTTATGTAATGTCGTCTTCCAATCTGAACATTTTAAACTATCAAAAAGGATTTGGTTGCTATGGAATTTCTTCCGGGAAATTATTCCAATCTCTGGCAGCAGGCAAGCCAATAGTGTGTAATGTGGATATTGCATACGATGATGTGATTACGGATAATTGTCTGGGAATTGCTGGAGGATTGAATACTCCTCAAAAATATGCAGATGCCATTCTGAAAATATATCATCTTGATAAAGAAAGCTATGAGGCGATGTGTGACAGAGTTCGAGAAACGGCAAAACGATTTGATTTTAAAGTGCTTTCGAGACAGTTGATAAATGTGTTGGAGAATGAATAATCTAATAAAATGGCATCTTTAATCAGACATAAACATTTCTTTAAGTGCTTGATTGACTTTTGCATATCTTCTGTTATTTTACTTCTCCTCAGTCCATTTCTTAGTGTGGTTGCTCCTTGGCTTTATTTTATCAATAATGGCGTAGGTGCTTTCTTTATTCAAGTTAGGTTGGGTAAGAATGTCAGAATATTAAAAGTCAATTAGGTTTAAGACGATGACGAATCAACGAGATACGGGTGGGAATCTGCTGCTATATACTGAACGTTTAACAAAATTCGGACGTTTTTTTCACACTGCTTCTATTGATGAATCACCTCAACTGATTAATGTGTTAAAAGACGATATGAGCTTGATAGGACTAAGATCATTGATACCTCAATATTTACTTATTTATTCGTAAGAACAGATTAGACGACATGAATTTAGACCTGGAGCTACTGGCTGGGCTTAAATTCATGGGAGAAGTAAAATATCCTGGAAAGAAAAATTTAAGTTAGATGTCTGGTATATAGATCACTATTGTTTTAAAGTAGATATTGAGATCTCCCAACAAACTATCATAAAGGTTAAAAAGAGGTTTTTATTGATGAAAATACGGGTTATGGCCGGATACTAGAGGATTCGGAAACAGGAGTATATTCTTTGACCAGAGATGTCAAAGCTTTTAAAACGAACTCTGATAAACTTTATAGGGGTTCTGAACTTAGGGAAAGAATGGAGAGAACGGGAAGTGTTTTTATCAGAAAAGTGTCACCGGAAATTACTTATAAAATAATTATGGATTATGTATAAACGTTATTTTAAAAGAGTCATAGACCTTAGTATTGTAATACCTGTTCTATTTTTGACTTGGCCATTACTCTTAGGACTCATATTATGTCTTGGGTGTGTTAATGGCAAGGATGGTATATTTTTTTTGCAACAACGTTCAGGTGAACACCGGAAACTATTTAATATTATTAAATTCAAGTCTATGAACGACAAAAAAGATGCTAAAGGTCGTTTATTGCCTGATTCTATGCGGTTGACCCCATTGGGTAAATTTATAAGATATACTTCTCTTGATGAATTACCTCAATTGTTTAATGTACTGAAAGGTGACATGTCCTTAGTAGGGCCCCGCCCTTTATTGCCGGAATATTTAACTTTATATGACCAGCAGCAAGCTCGGCGAAATGAAGTAAAACCGGGCATTACCGGGTGGGCACAAGTACATGGACGAAATAATTTAAAATTAAGTACTCGTTTTGAATATGATATTTGGTATGTTGATCATGTCTCTTTTGTACTGGATGTTAAAATTATGTGGAGAACATTTTTAAATCTTATCCATCCCAAAGTTGTAGTATGTCGGGAAGATCTAGTTGGTGTAGACGATCTGAATTTTGATGAGAGAGCTTTTAAAAATAAATAAACCGGTTTGTATATGTATACCATATTGATTTTTGGAGCGACTGGAACGGTTGGAGTTTATTCGGCGCTTCGTTTGAAAGAATTAGGATATAGGGTAATTGCTGTGGGACATCGTAAATCAGATAACGGCTTTTTTGCAGATTATGATATTAATTATTATTCTGTAGATATTGTTCGTCCGAAAGAGTTTTGTAAATTACCTCAGGATAAAATAAATTGTATTTTACATTTTGCCGGAGCTATGCCGGCACGTATGAGAGGTTATGATCCTCAGCAATATATTAATACGATTGTGACGGGAACGCTTAATGTTCTGGAATATAGTCGTCGGGTAAAAGCCGACAAAATTGTGTTTACCCAATCGATTTCCGATTCTTTATATTTAGGAGGAACAACCAAACCTATTCCCGCAGATATTGTCCGCAAGTTTCCTTTGAATAATGATCATTCTGTATATGTGATTGCTAAAAATGCAGCTGTGGATTTGATTGAGCATTATTATGCGGCTTATGGCTTGAAGCGTTTTATTCTAAGATTGCCTACAATTTACTTATATCATCCTGATCCTTACTATTATGTAAATGGTAAAAAACAGGAAATGTTTTACCGGCAATTTATTGATAAAGCATTAAAAGGAGAACCTATTGATGTATGGGGTGATCCTAAACGGATGAAAGAAATTGTCTATGTAAAGGATTTTGTTCAGATCGTTGAAAAATGTGTTGCAGCGGAGTCGGTCGGAGGCTTTTATAATGTAGGAGGAGAAAGGGGAGTGACGTTAGAAGAACAAATTAAGGGCATTATTGATGTTTTTTCACCTGTTGATAAAAGATCTGTCATGAATTATTTGCCGGATAAGCCTGATGCCAGCCAATTTATTTTTGATATTACCAAGACCCGGCGCGATTTAGGTTATAAGCCGGCCTATTCATACTTAGAATCTTTGCAAGATTTTAAACAGGAAATGGAAAATCAGCCTTTTGCCAAATTATGGGGAAAAGAGGAAGATTATAGAGAAAGGAGATGAGCAGATTGGAAATAGTTTCTATTGCTGAATCTAAAAAATGGGATAGTATTGCTGTCTCTTTTTGTCAGCATGATGTTTATTATCTGCGCTCTTATGTGAAAGCTTTCCAACTACATGATGATGGGGAACCTATTTTGCTTTACTATAAGAATGGAGAAGTAAGGGCAATGAATGTGGTGATGAAACGAGATATAGCCCGGTGTACTCCTTTTACCGGTTTGTTAGAACCCGGAAAATTTTATGATACAATTACACCGTATGGATATG
>JAEXFF010000179.1 GCA_023400335.1 Bacteroidota bacterium | reverse complement strand
GTAAGGATAGCATTATTATCGGTGCGGATATCTGGAATACCAAAGTATGTATTCAAGGCTGGAAGAAAGTGACGGATACAACTATTTTTCAGCTGGTGGATAGATACAAAGAACAGATAAAATACCTGATGTGTACCGATATTGCCAGAGATGGGATGTTAAGGGGAGCTGCCCTTACTTTATATGCGGACTTACAAAGGCGATATCCTTTTTTGAATCTGATTGCTTCCGGAGGGGTCTCTGGGGTAGAGGATTTAAGGCATTTGGCTCAGTTGGATCTCTATGGAGCAGTCATTGGAAAAGCTATTTATGAGAATAAAATCACTTTTTCAGATCTTTCCTGCCGGTTTTAAACAGGAGGAAAGAGAGCGTAATTTTTAAAGCAAAACCGGTTAAAAAAGTGTTATATGTTAGCGAAGCGTATTATTCCCTGTTTGGATGTTATGAATGGCAGAACAGTAAAAGGAGTACATTTTTTGGATTTAAGAGATGCCGGAGATGTGGTGGAATTGGGTAAAAAATATTCGGAAGAAGGGGCAGATGAATTGGTTTTTTTGGATATTACGGCCAGTAACGATAGGAGAAAGACGATGTTGGACTGGGTAGAGAAAGTGGGTCGAGAGATTACTATTCCTTTTACGGTAGGAGGAGGAATTACGTCTGAAAAAGATGTGGAAGCCTTGCTGAAAAAAGGGGCAGATAAAATATCAGTTAACTCTTCGGTATTAGCTGATCCGGATTTGATTGATCGTTTGGCTTATTCGTTTGGAAAACAGTGTATTGTAGTGGCGATAGACGCAAGGGAGGAGGGAGGCAGGTGGAATGTTTACAGCAGGGGTGGAAGAGTACGGACGTCCAGGGAGCTTTTTTCCTGGGCACTGGAAGCAGAGGAAAGGGGAGGAGGGGAGCTCCTTTTTACTTCCATGAACCATGATGGTACGCATAAAGGTTTCGCTTGTGAAGCTTTGGCAAAGATAGGAGAGAAGGCCGGAATTCCGGTGATTGCTTCTGGCGGAGCTGGCCGGGTGGAAGATTTTTACCGTGTTTTTCAATATGGAAAAGCTGATGCAGCCCTTGCTGCGGGTATTTTTCATTACGGGGAAATTGGGATTAAAGAAGTAAAAGATTATTTGAAGAGAAAAGGAATAATTGTCAGATTACGCTATATATATAAGAGGATATGAAAGTATGGTATCGACAGTATCATTAAAAGAATTAATAAAGGTAAAAAAGTTTCAGGTGGACTAAAATGATAAATACATGAAAATAGAGATATTGAAATTTGACGAAAAGGGATTAATTCCGGCTATTGTACAGGATTCAGAAACGGGAAGGGTATTGATGCAGGCCTATATGAATAGGGAATCTTTAGAGAAAACCCTGGCATGCGGAAAAGTATGTTTTTACAGCCGTTCGCGGCAGTGTTTGTGGACTAAGGGAGAAGAAAGCGGTCATTTTTTATACTTGAAGGAAATTTTATCCGATTGTGATAACGATTCATTACTGCTGAAGGTGGAACCTGCTGGTCCTGTTTGTCATACCGGGAAAGATACTTGTTGGGGAGAGACGAATGAGCATCCGGATTTTCTTTTTTATCTGCAGGAATATCTGAAGAAGAGGAAAGATAATTCTCCGGAAGAATCTTATACGGCCCGTTTAATCTCTTGTGGGATAAATAAAGTGGCACAGAAAGTAGGGGAAGAAGCGGTGGAGTTGGTGATTGAAGCAAAGGATGACAATGAAATTTTATTTTTAAATGAGGCGGCTGATCTGATGTATCACTATCTGGTTCTGCTGATTGCAAAAGGATATGGACTGGAAGATGTGATTGCCGTTTTGAGAAACAGACATAAATAATCTTGTACAGGTTCCGAATGACCGGATGGGAGTTCGGAACTTAAGCATTTAGTATTTTCCACAAAGCATCTTTCAGTGCAGTAATACCTTCTCCGGTAACGGAAGAAATAAAAACGTAAGGCAGATCCGGTAAATCCGATTCCATTTCCGCCATTAATTCGGCATCGGCGCAATCGCATTTCGTAATAGCCAGCACTCTTTTTTTATCCAGTAATTCCGGATTGTATTCCTTCAATTCGTTCAATAGAATTTTGTATTCCTGATGGATATCCGGGGAGTCTACCGGAATCATAAATAAAAGTACAGAATTGCGTTCAATATGGCGCAGGAAGCGTATACCCAATCCTTTGCCAAGGTGGGCTCCCTCAATGATCCCGGGTATATCGGCCATGACAAAAGATTGGTTATCCCGGTAACTAACGATACCCAGGTTGGGTACTAAAGTGGTAAAGGGATAGTTGGCAATCTCCGGTTTGGCTGCAGATACGACAGAGAGTAAAGTAGATTTACCTGCGTTGGGGAAACCAACTAATCCCACATCTGCCAGCACTTTTAATTCCAGAATGACGGTGCGTTCTATGCGGGGTTCTCCCGGTTGGGCATAGCGGGGGGTCTGATTGGTCGCAGATTTGAAATTCCAGTTCCCTAAACCTCCGCGTCCTCCTTTAACCAGGATTTTTTCGCTATTGTCTTCTGTGATCTCGCCTATTATTTCTCCTGTATCAGCATCCCGGGCAACCGTTCCCAGAGGGACATCGATGATTTTATCTTCCCCGTCGGCACCGCTGCAACGGGATTCGCTGCCTCCTTCCCCGTCTCCGGCAAACACATGGCGCTGGTATTTGAGGTGGATTAAGGTCCAGTAATTCCGGTTCCCTCTGAGAATAACATGGCCTCCTCTTCCTCCGTCCCCTCCGTCTGGACCTCCTTTGGCTGTCATCTTATCCCGGTGCAGATGGGCAGAACCTTTACCACCAGCGCCACTGCGGCAGAATATTTTTACATAGTCAATGAAGTTTGTTGAAGCCATAAAATTCAATTTTTATTTAAATGATGCGGTAAAGTTTTTTGTTTTTTGCACCGGTTTTATTCCGGATTACTTAAAATGTATAAATCCGGATAATTGCGTCCCAGACCGTCATAATCCAGACCTCTTCCTACGACAAAATCGTTTTCAAGTTCCAGGGCACAATAATCCAC
>JAEXFF010000071.1 GCA_023400335.1 Bacteroidota bacterium | reverse complement strand
TTCCGGGATATATTCAATACCGATAACCCGGGCTGCCTGTTGTGCGACAAAATTGGCAATCGTTCCCGTCCCCGTATATAAATCATATACAACTTCTTTTCCTGTCAGTCCTGACAGTTCGCGGGTTCGTTTATAGAGCTGATAAGCTTGTGCAGAGTTGGTTTGATAAAAAGATTTCGGTCCGATTTTAAATTTTAACCCTTCCATTTCTTCAAAAATGTGATCTTTCCCGCTATAACAGATAATTTCCTGGTCGGTTAAAGTATCATTGGCTTTTCCGTTGATAACGTACATCAGGGAGGTGATCTGGGGAAATTCCCGGATTAAGGCATTTAATAAATTCTCCCTTTTTTCCCGTTCTTCGTAAAAGAAAGCTAAAATGACCATGATTTCTCCAGTGGAAGCTGTACGGATGATTAAATTCCGCAGTAATCCGTTTTGGTTACGTAAGTCGAAAAATGAAAGGCCATTTTCCAATGCATATTGCCGGATAAAATTCCGGATTTCATTGGAAGGGTATCCCTGTAAATGACAATTTTCTATGTCTACGACTTTATCAAATAGGCCGGGGACATGGAATCCTATCGCAGGAGTACGCTCAATCGAAATATCTTCTCCGATTTCTTCCCGGGTCAGAAAACGTTTGTTACTGAAAGTAAATTCCAGTTTGTTGCGGTATTCCCGGGTTTTTTCAGAACCGATAATGGGATAAATGTTTTGTAATTGTACTTTCCCGATCCGTTGTAAATTATCAATTATTTCCTGTTGTTTAAATTCGGTTTGTTTTTCATAGGGTAAATTCTGCCATTTACATCCTCCGCAGACTCCAAAATGTGAACAGAATGGCGGGGTTCTCCATTCCGATAACTTATGGGTTTTTACGATAAAACCTTCGAGGAAGCTTTTGCGTTTCCGGGTTACTTGTACGTCTACAATATCGCCTGGGACAGTATTGGGGACAAATAAGACTTTTTCATCTATATAAGCAATGGATTTGCCTTCTGCTGCAATTTTCCGGATTTCTACGTTTTCCAGTAATGGTTTTTTCCCTCTTCCCATGAAACAATGATAAAATTTTAATATTATGGTATTCAGAACGTTTCAGCTAATAAAATTCTCTGTAATTCAGCGACGCCCTCAGAAGCTCCTTTTTCAATTAAATGAAATTTATAATTCCTTGCTTGTTGCGGTATTTTAGGGTCGATTACGAAAATAGGAATATTTTCCGGAACATAATTCAAAAGGCTGGCTGCCGGATAGACAGCAAGAGAAGTCCCGATAATAACAAATACATCTGCTTGTTTTACAAGTTGTATGGCAGGTTCGATATGGGGAACGGCTTCTCCGAAAAATACTACGTGCGGGCGTAAAAGAGAACCGTCTTCACCCCGACTGCCCGGTTTTAATTCCCAGCCTTCCAGATCGTATATCAGATCCGGGTTTTTGCTGCTTCTTACTTTTTTTAGTTCCCCATGCAAATGCAATACTTTACTGCTACCGGCTCTTTCGTGTAAATCGTCAATATTCTGAGTAATAATTCGGATATCGAAGTATTTTTCCAGTTCTGCCAATCCCGTATGTCCTTTATTGGGCTGTGCGGCATAGAGCTGTTTTCTTCTTTCGTTGTAGAATTGATTTACCAATTCCGGATTTCTTTCCAATGCTTCCGGGGTACAGACATCTTCGATTCGGTAGTTTTCCCATAAACCATCGCTGTCCCGGAAAGTCTTAATACCACTTTCTGCACTCATGCCGGCTCCGGTTAAAATAATCAGTTTCATCATAATTCTTACCTTTAGACCTTACAAAATTAGTAAAAATAAAGGATATTCCTAGGAGGATAGTGAAATTGAAAGGGTAACATAACTTCTCTCTTCTTTTTACGTAAAATGTTGGTAAAAAGAATTTTATGAGGAAAATTGTCCATATCAGAGCCTGTGGATTTGCCGGGTCAGCTCTGTTGAAAGAAGCATGGGAAAGAAGAGAGGGAAGGAGGGCCATTGTCCGGTATTCCGAGAAAATATAAAAGACAGACCGTTTGAAAATTGTCCGGGGTGACGTAAACCAAAAAAAGAGGTCAAACGCTTGATGGCAGGTACGGAAGCTGTTATCCGCGCTTATAATCCGTGCTGGAAAGAGACGAATGTTTATGAAGATATTTTAAAAGGATAGCCGGAATAAGAATTGCTTGTGATTTAATTTAATCTCTGAAGAATAGGTTATCTTTGCCGTTTCAAATAAAGAGATACTGCTGGAAAGCATTAAGAAAAAATTAACCGAATTTTAATAAAAGAAAACTCCTGAAGAACTAAACCTTTGGAGATAAAAAGAGTCATAGAAATGGTTCTGTTGAAATGTAGGAGAATCTCCCGAAAGGGAAGATAATAAGTAAAAGAGTAAAATGAGAAATTTAGTTTTAGTTGTTTTGTTTTTATCCTTAGCGATGCCTGGTTTTGCTGTATTGGGGCAATTGGAAACGGTTAAAGGAAAAGTAATCGATGCCAAGACCAGAGAAGCGATGCAGTTTGTAAATGTGAGTGTCAGAAAAGACGGGTCTACAGTGCCTTTAACAGGAGCTGTGACAGATAATCAGGGCGTTTTTCAATTGGGTAAATTAGAAGCGGGCGATTATGTACTTAGTATCTCTTTTATCGGTTACCGGACGTTTGAGAAGAACTTTACCATTGCTTCTCCCGATCAGAATATCAATTTCCGGATTATTCCTTTGGAGGAAGATTCTCAGATGCTGGGAGAAGTAAAAGTGACGGGTCAGCGCTCGCAGATGAAGTTTGAGATCGATAAAAAAGTTTTTAATGTAGATGAGAATATTTCTTCTACCGGAGGGACAGCAAGCGATGTCCTGAGTAATATCCCTTCTGTAGATGTTGACAATGACGGAGAAGTTTCTCTGAGGGGAAGTTCCAGTGTGACGGTATGGATCAATGGAAAAGCTTCCGGTTTATCTGCCGATAACCGGGCTCAGATCTTGGAGCAGATGCCGGCGGAAAGTATTGAACGCATTGAAGTAATTACGAACCCTTCTGCAAAATACAGTCCGGAAGGAACTTCCGGTATCATCAATATCGTTTTAAAAGAAAACCGGAAAGCCGGTTATTACGGAAGTGTACAAGCAGGGGTAGATACCCGGGGAGGATGGAATACGAGCGGAAATATAAATTACAATAGCGGGAAAGTGGATGCTTATTTTAATCTGGGATACCGGAAGAGAATATCAGATGGAGGCGGTATTTCAAATCGGACAAACCTGGACGAAACAGGTAATCCGGTGTCTTATTTGAATCAGACGTCGGATAATGACGGACATGGGGGACCGGTATTTCTGAGGGCAGGGGGCACTTATCACCTCACCTCCCGGGATCATTTAAATCTGGCCGCTTTCGGGATATTTGGGAACCGGAAACAGAAAGGACTGATCGATTACGAAAGTAATATACCGGGTTCATTTATAACCAGTCTGAGGGCTTCTGATTCTAAAAACAAAATGCGGGGGGGAAACCTGGAGTTAGGATATAAACATGATTTCAGTAAAACGAGTAATCTGGATATAACAGCTTCCTGGAATCCTTGGAATATGGACGGGAATAGTATTTATTCCCAGACTTCCCTTTATGAAAATGACCGGGAAGTTCGTTCCTATCAACGTCAGGAAAGCGATGTACGGTCGACTAGCTGGGAATTGCAGGCTGATTATGTGAATGCTTTTAGTGAAAGCAATAAATTGGAAGCGGGTTATAAAGCTACATTTTCTCATCAGAACAGTCCTGTAGAAACGTATTCCGGAGAGACAGCAGAAGAGGCTAGTGCGGATAAGGCACTTTTCAACCGTTTTTATTATGATCAGGATATTCAGGCAGCTTATGTCAATTATGCGGGCCGGATCAATAAGTTCGGATTTCAGGCGGGTATACGGGGAGAATATTCTCATACCAATACCAAATCACTTGCGTATGAACAGAAAAAAGGGGAGGTTCCAGCTTATAAAGATGATTATTTCAGTCTTTTCCCAAGTGTGTTTTTGTCCTATGAGTTGCCGGCCGGGCATGAGTTGCAAGTCAATTATACACGTAGGATTTCCCGTCCTTGGGGACATCAGCTGAATCCTTTTGTTAATATTACCGATTCAACGAATATTTCTTTTGGAAATCCTCATCTGGATCCGGAATTTTCCAATGCTTTTGAAATTAATTACATCAAAAACTGGGATAACCATACGTTATCGGCATCTGCTTATTACCGCAATACGAATGATGTAATACAGCGAATTCGTTATCTGGAAGGAGATGTAATGAAATCCACTTTTGAGAACGTCTCCAAGTCTCAATCCGCCGGAGCAGAGTTTGTGGCTAAAAATAATTTCTCACGGATACTGGACCTGACGACTACAGTAAATCTTTATTATAATAAATTGGATGGCTTTTCCTACCTTCCCCTGGGAGCTGATAAACCGGTTACCGGAGAAACCAATGAGGATTTTTCCTGGAATGCAAAGATGATTGCCAATTTTTCACTTCCGGCTTCTTTTTCCTTACAATTGACGGGAAGTTATGATTCTAAACAGTTGATTGCTCAGGGATACCGGAAAGCGAATTACCGTTTGGATGCCGGAATCCGGAAAGCTTTCTTAGACCGGAAGTTGAGTTTGAGTATCAGTGGGCGGGATATCCTGGATTCCCGGAAATGGAAGACGGAAACTTCCGGAGACGGTTTCAGGCAGTATGCAGAAAATTGGCGTACCGGACGTACTGTTAATTTTACGCTGACATACAGCTTCGGAAATATGAAACTTTCCCGGAATCGGAATCAGCAACGAACACGGGAAGATAGCAATATGATGAATCAGATGGAGGATAGTTTTTAATCGCTTCTGGCAGATGGATCTCGTTTTAGGTGATTCTGAATTTGTCTCTGACACTTTTCAACAGAGAGTTTCAGGTAAATAGTAAGCAGGCCGGAAGTGCATGACTTTGAAATAAGGGTATAAAATATTGTGGTTTGTTCCCTGTTTTTTGGGGGGATTTTAGCGGAAGAACCTTTGTTAAAACAATTAAATATAAAGGAGAAAGTGAAGTAAAGGTATGAAAATAATCCTTCTCTTTGCCTAAGATCGAAAATTTTGCGTATTTATTTGAATAACACGTTTTTATATGGATTGGAAAAGTTGTTCATAACGATTTGGTGACAACTTAGCTGCAGGGGGACTCTGTGTTTTGTAAATCATCAAATAGCCTATGTGAATGTAATATTGGGGACTTAAAATCAAAAATGCATTATTGATATTTAATTTTCTGTTTCAACGCATTTCTGCTGTAATTTTAGATACTTTTTCTCTGTTTCCTCCTTTAATCAATAGTAAGTTACAAAATTAGAAGCTGATAATTTACCCTTAGTGTATAAATATACCATCTGAATTTGACGAATAAAAGAATATATTCCCGAAAATCTGGCCTGCTTATAGCAGTATCAACTTTTTGCTGAGTAATTCGACGATCTTCGATTGCAGTATAGTAGGGTTAATCGGTTTGGCAGTGTATCCGTCGAATCCTTTGCTGAGAATCCGCTGTTCGTCCGAGGCATAGGCATAGGCTGTAACCGCGAGGATAGGAACGTCGGCCGAAATCTTGCGGATTTCCTCCGTTGCTTCATATCCGTCCATAACAGGCATATTTACATCCATCAACACGATATGCGGATTATGGATCTTAAATAATTCCACGGCTTCCTCTCCGTTCCACGCGTGAAGGATATGGTAATCCTTTCTGAGGATCGTTTCGAAGAGTTTGAAGTTGCTGACGTTGTCTTCAGCGATAAGAATCGTTACTTGGTCTTTTGTTACCGCTTGAAGCGTATATTCCTTAATCTGTTTTTTATCGAGTTTGACTGGCTCATTGCA
>JAEXFF010000396.1 GCA_023400335.1 Bacteroidota bacterium | reverse complement strand
ATCAATATTTTTTGGCGAAGAGGTTTTAGTAAATAATCATTGCAACCTTCAGCAATCATTCTGTCCCGATAAATATCGAGAGCGTGGGCTGTCTGGACAATGACAACTTTATCCGGAAAATATTCTTTAATCAGGTGAGTGGCTTCCAGACCATCCATATCGGGCATGCTGATATCCATCAATATAGCGGTTATCTGCGGGTGCCGTTGGATCATTTCCAAAGCTTCTTTTCCGTTTAGGGCCCGTAAGACAGACACTTTTGTCTTTTTTAGCAGGGCTGACAAAACCATATAATTGTTGTCTACGTCTTCTGCTACTAAAATCGTTTTGCCTGACCAGTCAGGCATAATGAAGTCTTTTTCCATAGGGAGGCCCGATTAAAGTTTTGCCATAAATCTTACAGGATCTATGATAAAACGATCATGGCAGGCAGAACCGATTTTGCCTTTTTCGTCCCATACTTCAATTTCAAAACTGATCTTTCTCCCTTCTACCTGAGTGATTGTGGCTTGGCAGGAGACTTGCCCGCCTACTGCTGTGGCTTTCAGATGCTGAACATTGATTTGTATACCGACCGTGTCGGCTCCCTCTTCCAGTTCTCCTTCCAGACATCGGACCGCCGTATTTTCCATCAGTGCAACCATGGCCGGAGTTGCGAATACTTCCAGATGTCCTGATCCGTATACGGCTGCTGTATCTTTTGGTTGCACTGACATCTTTTGTGTAAATGTTTTTCCAGTTTGTAACATAATGCAGTGTTTCGTATAAATCTAAATAGATCAAAGAAATAAAAAAAATTGTATATTTTGTTAATCTATCCTGTTTATTTTTCAAAATTAAAATTCTGAGGTAAAATGGAAAATTAATTTTTTATAATTTTCCTGCGCCATGTGCAACATATACTGGGAATCTGCCAAAAATACGTCCCGCCCCTGTTTATCTTTTGCCATATATTGAGCTTTGTGTTTTTTAAAATCGATCAGTTCATTATTGTCCAAAGCTTCGATCCAGCAAGCTTTGTATAGGTTCAGACTTTCCCAGCGGCAGGAAGCTCCGTATTCATGTAACAACCGGTATTCGATTACTTCGAACTGGAGGGCTCCCACTGTACCGATTATTTTGCGTCCGTTAAATTGATTGACAAACAATTGGGCTACGCCCTCGTCCATTAATTGATCAATGCCTTTTGCCAGTTGCTTGGATTTCATCGGATCGGCATTTTCAATATATTTGAATAATTCCGGAGAAAAACTGGGAATTCCTTTAAAGTGTAATTTTTCGCCTTCTGTCAGGCTGTCTCCAATCTTAAAAGTACCCGTATCGTGCAAGCCGATGATGTCTCCCGGGTAAGCTTCATCAATTATGGATTTTTTAGAGGCCATGAATGCTGTCGGAGTCGAAAATTTCAGCATTTTCCCGTTTCTTACGTGTAAATAATTCGTGTTGCGTTTGAAGATACCGGAACATATTTTGACAAACGCAATGCGATCCCGGTGATTCGGGTCCATATTGGCATGGATCTTAAATACAAAACCGGTGAATCTGTCTTCTTCCGCTTGTACAGTCCGTTCTTCTGTTTCACGGGGAAGAGGAGAAGGAGCGAGTTCAATAAAACAATCCAATAATTCTTTAATCCCGAAATTATTTAATGCAGATCCGAAAAACACGGGAGCAACTTCTGCATTCAGGTAATCGTTACGTTCCAGTGTGGGGTATACCCCTTGAATTAATTCCAGGTTTTCACAAAGTATGCGGGCATCCCGTTCTCCGATATGCTGGATCAGTTCTCCTGAATTTAAATCCTGAATTTCAATACCTTCCGGTAATGTTTGCCCTCCCGGATTAAATAAATAAAGTCCTCCGCGGTATATATTGTAAACTCCTTTAAAAGTATCTCCGTTTCCGATAGGCCAACTGAGGGGATTCACTTTAATCTGTAATTCTTTTTCAATTTCGTCTAAAAGGTCGAAAGGATCCTGAGCCGGCCGGTCCAGTTTATTGATAAACACAATAACGGGCGTTTTTCTCATCCGGCATACTTGCATCAGTTTTCTGGTTTGGGTTTCTACTCCTTTGGCAGCATCGATTACGATAATGACACTGTCGCAGGCTGTAAGGGTGCGGAAAGTGTCTTCGGCAAAGTCCTGGTGTCCGGGAGTATCGAGAATATTGATTTTTGTTCCATTGTATTCAAAGCCCATAACGGAAGTGGCAACAGAAATACCTCTTTGCCGTTCGATTTCCATAAAATCGGAAGTAGCTGTTTTCTTTATTTTGTTGGATTTTACAGCACCGGCTACGTGGATAGCCCCTCCGAATAACAATAATTTCTCTGTAAGTGTAGTTTTCCCGGCATCCGGGTGACTGATAATCCCAAAAGTTCTTCTTCTGTCTATTTCTTCTTTAAATCCCATAGGGCAAACATTGATAGAATAAATGTTGATTTCTGATAATTCGCTAAAATTCTTATTGATTAAATGGGTGCAAAGATACAAAGAATTTGCAGAATATCGGCAAAATAGAGAGGAATAAGGTAAGAGATTGGTCGTTCGGAAAATTAGATATTGCTTTTCGATATGCTTTTTATAGACTATAAGCAGAATAGGGAGAAGTTAAGGGTAGACAGAATGAGTACTATCCCTTTTCTTTTTAGAAATAATAGAAGTATCAGAAATACTCCGGATGAACATTCTGCACTTTCCTTAAAATTGCAAAATTAACCTGTTTATCTACATACTCTTTGAAAAAAGAACGTATTTGTAAACGTTCAGAAAAAATTGGTCGTGTTCACGAAACTTGGAGTTTTTGCCGTTTATAAGAAGGGTATAGTTTGAAGTTATATTAATCATAGCTTTTAAAACTATAACAATCATTTATTGTCGAGGAGGGAGATGAAAATTGATCCTCGGTACCATAGCTGCCTTTACCCGTAATCAGATTCCCGGATAAAACCGGATTTTGTGGTGACTGATTTGTATCGATCAGTCACATGACGTCTATTAAATGTATAAACATTTTTCGTTAACCATCGCCCGCGGATGATTTCCCAAGTATAATAATTCGGTTGGATCCGTTAGCCTAAAGTTCCCTGTTTTAAGTATTCTGCAAAAGTATCTATCCGTTGCAATTCTTTCGGTATATCGATACTCTGCGGGCAATGGTGTACACATTGCCCGCAACCGATACAGTGGTTTGCCTGTCTGAGCCGGGGCACACTGCGGTCGTATCCGATGAGGAATGCCCGGCGGGCCT
Organism: Bacteroidota bacterium; assembly: GCA_023400335.1. GTDB lineage: Bacteria > Bacteroidota > Bacteroidia > Bacteroidales > Marinifilaceae > Culturomica. Next base: position 3,423 of record JAEXFF010000396.1, on the reverse strand, counting down.
GCCGGTAATGCTCTTCTTGTGAAGAGGCCGGCAGATTTCCTTCATTGACACATTTATTGTAATGCAGCAGGACGGCCGGAATGTCAATGCCGTAAGGGCAGGGCATACAATACTTGCAGTCGTTGCACGGAATTGTCGGATATTGCATCATCAAATCGGCAGTCTGTGCCAGGAATTTTTCCTCCTCTTCCGTCAGGGGATCAAGGGGCGAAAAAGTACGGATATTATCCTGCAAATGTTCCATATAAGTCATGCCGCTCAATACCGTCAGCACCTTTGCAGGTGAACCGGCAAACCGGAAAGCCCACGAAGCCACGCTGTTGTCCGGCCGTCTCTGTTTCAGACGCGATACGATATGGTCCGGCACATTCGAAAGCCTTCCGCCCAGCAAAGGTTCCATAATCACAACGGGAATATTCCGCTTTTCGAGTTCTCTGTATAAATAATCTGCATTTACATTATTGCCTGAAGCATGCCGCCAGTCTACATAATTCAGCTGAATCTGCACAAAATCCCAATGCACCTGTTCATGCATTGCCAATACCTCGTCGAAAACCTCCACCGTTCCGTGAAACGAAAAGCCTAAATTACGAATACGTCCCGCCCGGCGTTCCTCCATCAGAAAATCTACCATCCCGTTGTCGATATAACGTGAGCGGAAAGTCTCAATGCCACCGTTACCGATAGAATGCAACAGATAATAATCGATATAATCCACCTGCAAATCTGTGAACGACTGCCGATACATGGCTACCGAATTTTCGCGGGTATAATTGGAGAAATTCGACAGTTTCGTCGCCACCAGAAACTGGCTGCGCGGATGCCGTTTCAGAGCAATTCCGGTCGATTTCTCTGACCAACCCTGCACGTAAACGGGTGACGTATCGAAATATGTCACTCCATGTGCTATTGCATAATCGATCAATTCATTCACTGCGTCCTGATCGATCACATTGCCGTCACCACCGGGTGCCGGCAGGGTTGGCCAGCGCATGCAGCCGTAACCCAACAACGATACCTTTTCCCCGTTCTTCGGATTCGTACGGTAAGTCATGCGGTCGGCCGGAATGTTGTCCTGGGCCGTATGACTACCTGAAACCGGATTGTGCTTCAGGTCGCAACCTGCCAAGGCTGCTGTAGCGGTTGCCGTACTAATGCCAACAATCTTCAGGAAATCCCGCCGGGAAATATCCTGTTTATTCCTGTTACTTATTTCATTCATGACCTTTCATTTGAGAATTAAATCATACGATGCCGGACGTGTCCTTCCACATAGATAGCACTGAACGGACGGGCAGGGCATAGGTTCTCACAAGCCCCGCAGCCGATGCAGCGTTCCTCATTCACGACAGGTATCTTCGGCGATTCCGGTGTCTCCGGATCTGAAGGTACCATTATGATCGCTCCGGTCGGACAATGCCGGGCACAATTCCCGCATTCCACACCATCGCTAAGCGGGACGCAATTTTTTTTCACCCACACCGCATGTCCCACTTGAATCGCTGATTTATCGGCGGCTGTGATTTGCAGGATCGCACCCGCCGGACATACTTCTGAACACTTTGTGCATTCCGGACGGCAATAGCCCCGTTCGTACGACACTTCCGGCTGCATTAGTTTGGTCCAGCTCGCAGACGGACGCAAGACCTGGTTCGGACATACCGATACGCATAACTGGCAGCCTGTGCAATGCGTAGCCATATTCTGTAAGCTCCGTGCTCCCGGCGGGACGATTGGGGTGGTCCGCTTTGGAATTTTCTTGTCCACAATTACGGCAAGACCTCCATCTACCTTCTTTTCCTGGGCTTTCACCAACGAAGCCGCAGCCAACAAAGCCGTACTGGTCAGAAAACTCCTCCGGGCATTATTAATTTGCCCTTGCCGGGCCTGCCTGCCGGGCCTTTCGTTATTTGCCGGCCTATGAGGATGTACATAACGGATTGCCCCCTGACGGCACTTGCTGATACAGTCCATACAGCTTACACAGCGACTGTAGTCTACTGCATGTTTCTCCGGATCGATGCAGGCAGCCTTACAACTGCGGGCGCACAATCCGCAGCCGTTGCATTTCGATGAATCGACCACCGGTTTCAGCCATGAATACCGGGCTATCGCTCCCAATACAGTCCCCACCGGACAAACCGTATTACAATATGTCCGTCCGTTGCGCCAGGCTAAAATAACGATAAACACGAAACTGACAGCAGCAACAACAAATGTCGGTAGACTCCGCAACCATATTTCCGTCCGGTAAAAAGCATAACTGTCCGCCTGTTCGGCAAAGTAAGCCAGCAGATTATTTCCGCCCTGCCAGAGCGGTGCCAGTAAATTCTGCACCATCCGTCCATAAGCGCTATATGGAGCAAGCAACGCTATTGCCGGGCCGATACCCGCCACCACAGCAGCGACAAATAATCCCAGCACTCCGTAGCGCAACCCTCTGAGGGCAGGTGAATACGAAAAGCGGTACTTTTTCTTCTTCCGCCGTCCGCTGAGCCACGACACTGCATCCTGAAATACCCCCAACGGACAAATTACCGAACAGTATACCCGTCCGAAAATAAGAGTCAATGTTATCAGTAAAATGATGATCCCTGCATTTAAAGCCAGCACAGCCGGCAAAAACTGAATTTTCGCCAGCCATCCCAAACATGCATGTAATGTCCCCGTAAAATCGAGGAACAATAGCGTGATCAGCGTAAAACAGATAACTGCAAAAATAATTCTTATCTTTCGCAACATAGTTTTATATTATCGAGATTATATCAGATTACCGGACGAACACTTCCTATCAAAGCCACACACTTCCGCTTTCTTTTTTTCGAGCGGACATTATCCTGTATCACTGTTCTTTTTCAGAAAGCTGATTTTACGAATACAAAGATAAACCGTCGATTTTTTCTTTTTGTAGATAAATTACCGGAAAATATACCCGAATTACAGATTCCTGCAGTTCGGTATCTGCGCCATACAAAAACAGACGGAGCAGCTTGCTCTGTCTGTTTGCTAATTTTCACACATATCCAGAGAACTTCAATGGATAGTATACCCGCCGTCCACAGCTATTCCCTGACCTAGAATGAAACCCGATGCCGGACTGCATAGCCAAAGTACTGTAGAAGCCACTTCTTCAGGACGTCCGAAACGTCCGATAGGTTCAGCTACTTCTTTAATTGCTCCTGTCTCCAGCATCTTTTCCACCATTGGCGTCTCTATCGTCGCCGGACAGACAGCATTTATACGGATGCCCCGTGTTGCATATTCAAGAGCCGCACATTTTGTCAGTCCTAGTAATCCATGTTTCGAAGCATGGTAAGCCGCACGGCCCCGGAGACCGATCAGGCCACCAATCGATGAACAGTTCACAATTGCATAACCTTCGCCTCCCTATCGCAGCATCTGTTGCAACTCATACTTCATACA
>JAEXFF010000289.1 GCA_023400335.1 Bacteroidota bacterium | reverse complement strand
GTATATTTGTCAGCCTAAAAGTTGTGAAAAATTTAGCAAGCAGGATTAAGCAGACAGTTTGCGGGCATCCTGCCGTTTGACAATTTGTCCGTATACAATGAGGGCAATAGCCGATAGAAGGGCTATTCCTGCAAAATAATACCAGATATAGTGTGCGTGGCTGCTGGCGGCCAGCCATTCTTCGCGGGTAGAAAAAAGGTCGGGTTCCGGACAGTATTTACTCAGCAGGTAACCGGACAATCCGAAACCTAAAATAGAAGAAAGGAAAGAATGGAGATGGCTGAACCCTAAATAAAGGCCTTCTTCCCCTTTCGGTGCCTGTAATGAAAAATATTCCAGAAAACGGGGAGAAATAAAGGTTTCTGCCAATCCCTGGAACACGATTCCTACTACCATCATAAAGGCAACCGGATGCATGGTTAAAATTGTACTTTGGGGATTCAGCATGTTTCCGTAGGCCATACAGAGGGCAGAAACGGGCATGATAAACATACCAATGGTCATAGACGTCAAAGCTGTCTGCTTATGCATGATTTGAGTTACCAGATTTACAGTAAGCACCACAACCAGCGGGTTTACATTGGCATACCAGGAGGGGGAAGCTCCTTCTCCGGCCAGACGTAATACATATTTAGGCATAGTGGCGTATAGCTGGTGTTGCACCATCCAGAAGCCGGTGATGATGACGATGAGCGTGATGAGCCGGCCGTTTGTACAGACTTTCAGAAGAGCGTACCAGATTTGACGGAAGGTTTTTCCTTCCCCGCTGTGATGGGCACTTTTATAGAAAAACCAGATCGCAATCAGAGCCAGTAAAGTCATGGATGCTGAAAAATAATTCAGGTTAATTAGACCTTCGTTGCCCATCGCTTCCCGCAAAGGCTTTACAATTGTCTTTCCGGAAAAGGCTCCTATATTTACCATACCGTAAAAAATAGCAAAACCTTTTGCCCGGGTCTCTGCTGTCGTTTCTCTGGCTACTGTGGCAGAAATGACACTTTTAATAAAAGCACCTCCCAAAACAATCAGAGTCATGATGGGAATAATGCCATAACGTATTCCGCTTTCCGTCAATCCTTTGAATACAGTGGTTTTCCCATATTCCACCAATCCTGCACTTTCCAGATAAGTCGGGAATAAAGCTAATCCTCCGTATCCGATTGTCAAAAGCGTAAAAGCCAGTAACATGGAATGCCGGTAGCCGATTTTGTCGGCGATTGCTCCGGCAAAAGTGGGCAGTAAATAAAGAAAAGCTGAAAATGTACCCGCAATGGCTGCTGCCTGAAGGTCGTTGAATCCTAAAATACGGCTTAAATAAAGGGTGATGACGATGAAGACTCCATAATAGGCAGCCCGTTCCAATAATTCTACCGTGTTCGCTACCCAAAATGCTTTACTGAACCGGATTTTTTCTTTTGGTTTTGCTGTCGTACTCATTGTAATAATTTAAAAAATTGAAGTTTTATATTTAATTTGAAAAAAAGTCACCACCTGTTATTTATACTTCTTTTTTGAAAAAGTACAAAACTAATCAAAAACTTTAATAAATAAATAGGGAATTAGGGTAAGCTATAAATTTTATCTATATATGAAAATAATAGGCAATTGTATTGTGTGCAGAAGTCCGGATGAAGGGAAAGACTGCTTATCTATTTCTGGTTTAAAATACAGGCAAATTCCGTAAACACAAAAGGGAGAGATTTCGTATGTTTTCAAAAGGACAGGAACAATTATTTTTATCCGGAAATTGGATTCGTAAATCGGAGGAGAGAAAAGAAGATGATAAACGTTTTGGGAATTGTAAATGTATTTTTATTATTTTTATGTTCGGGTATAAATGCTCAGAATTTACAGGAAGTGGAAAAGCAGACATTTTTATATGCACTAAAAGAGGCGGATCATTTGTATTTGGACAAATATGAGCAGAAAGGGAGAGAAGATCTGAAGCCTTGTATGATATTTTTGTTTGGCGGAGGATTTGTAGGGGGACAAAGGGATGATGCCCGTTATATTCCTTATTTTCATTATTGGGCTGAAAAAGGATATGTGGTTGTCGCTATAGATTACCGGTTAGGATTAAAAGGTATAGGGAAGGAAGAAAATAAAAATCCGGATCAGTTTTTGCCTGTTTTGACTGAAGCTGTCCGCATGGCTGTAGAAGATTTATATACGGCTACAAATTATATATTGTCCCGGGCGGAAGAGTGGAAGATTGACCGGAAAAGTATTATTGCCAGTGGTTCGAGTGCAGGTGCGATTACAGTTCTTCAGGGAGAGTATGAGATTTGTAATCAAGGAAATGCAATTTCAACATTGCCTTCAGGTTTTAACTATGCCGGAATAGTTGCTTTTGCCGGAGCCATTTTGGGTATCCAACCGGATTTACATTGGCAACAGTCTCCTGTGCCCATGCTTTTGTTTCAGGGAGATGCGGATGAACGGGTTCCTTTCTATAAGGCTGGGGATGAAAAGGGAGGTTTTTTCGGATCGGATTACATCGCCCGCCAACTGACAAAAATGGATATTCCTCATTATTTTTGTGTATATTTGAATGCGGGGCATGATATAGCGGGGGTACCTATGGAGGAGAATAAAGGAGAAATTGAGATTTTTCTGGATAAATTGGTCTGGCAGAAACAGATATTAATTATCAATACAGAGATATTCTCAATAGGGAAAGCTGAAATGAAAAAAGAACTGGATCTGATGGATTATATAAATAATAATTTTGAGTGATAGCTTATTAGAAACCGGAAAATACCGGGAGTGTGTGCAACCGGAATAATGTTTAGAATATGGCAAATGAGATAAAAACAGAACTGCATCCCCTGGAACCTTTTTTCCCGAAAGGAGCCCGGGTGCTGATGCTGGGGAGTTTTCCCCCGGCCAGAAACAGGTGGAAAATAAATTTTTACTATCCGAATTTTCAAAACGATATGTGGAGAATCTTCGGTTGTGTATTTTTCAACGACAAAGATCATTTTTTGACAGCGGATCGGAAATCGTTTTGTGATATTCGTATCCGGCAATTTTTAGAGGAGCGAAAAATTGCTTTATCCGATACGGCCCGGGAGATTATCCGTCAAAAGGGAAATGCTTCCGATAAATTTTTAGAGATTGTAAAGACAGCGGATATAAAAGGAATTTTAGCGCAATTGCCGGAATGCCGGGCGTTGGTTACGACAGGGCAGAAAGCCACGGATACCCTGCTTACCCTTTTGCCGGCAGAAGAACCCCGGGTAGGGCATTTTTCAGAGTATAAAACGGGTGACCGGCAAATCCGGATTTACCGTATGCCTTCTTCTTCCAGAGCATATCCCAAACCTTTGGTGGAAAAGGCGGAAATATATAAAAATATGTTCAGAGAACTAGGAATGTTATAGAGAGATGAAGACGTGTTTGTTTATTATAGATATGCAGAATGATTTTTGCCGGCCATACAGCAATTTGTATGTTCCGAATGCAGAATTTGATGCGGGCCGTATTGCCCGTTTGATTGCCAGTTGTACAAAGGAAATTGAGGGAATTATTCTGGCACAGGATGCTCATCAGGTAATGAATATAACACATACTGTTTTTTGGACGGATATACGGGGACGGCATCCGAAACCCGGTACACCTATTAAGGCAGTGGAGGTGGAAAGAGGGGATTGGATTCCTTTTATGGAGAAAGAGAAAGTGCTGAATTATTTGCAGCATTTCGAATCGGAAACAAATGATTTCCACAGGGTTTGGCCGGAACATTGTATTATTGGTAGTGAGGGAGCTGCTATCGTCTCGAGGGTGATGCGGGAAGTGCGGGCCTGGGCTGCCAAAGGACATTTTATATCTATTGTGGAAAAGGGAACTTATCCTTTTGCGGAACAATTCGGTGTTTTCAGGGCTGAAGTTATCGTTGAAGAAGCCCCTTCAACCTGGTTTAATACGTCTTTGCTGCAAGTTCTGAATGCTTACGATACGATTTGGATGGCAGGAGAAGCCCGCACTCATTGTGTAGCGGCTACCCTCAGGCAATTGCTGGATTTCCCGGCAATTGTTCCCAAAATAGTAATAGTGGAAGATTGTATGAGTGATGTCCCCGGAGATTATCCGCGGGCAGAAGCGGTATTCGATAAAGCCAGGGAAATGGGAGTTCGTTTTATGACTTCTGTGGAATTACGGCAAGGGAGATATAAAATGAAGAAAAGATGATTATACGGGATTTTATAGACAACGATTTATATAAATTTACCACCATGAATGCTATCCAGAAAAAATTTCCGGAAGCAGAAGTGGCTTATCGTTTTATCGACCGGGGAAAAACGCGTTTCCCGCCTGGTTTTGCAGAAAGACTCAGGCAGGAAGTAGACGCTATGGCTTCGCTTTTTTTATCAGTTGAAGCCGAACAGTTTATGAGGCGGAAATGTTATTATTTTGACGCCGTATTTTTTGATTTATTGAAAGGGTTCCGTTTCGATCCCCGTGAGGTGATAATCCGGCAGAAAGGAGAAGAGCTGACGGTTGAGATCCGGGGACTTTGGTATCGCACTGTGTTGTGGGAAGTGCCTTTGATGGCTATTATTTCTGAACTTTATTATCAGATGACTGCCCAGGAACCACGAGAGGTAGAAGAGAAGACGGTACAGAAAGCCCGGGCTTTTACGGAAATGGGAGCGGAACTCTCTGAATTCGGTACCCGTAGGCGGTTTTCGTTTGATGTGCAGGATAAAGTGGTCGGGATATTAAAACAATATATGGGCCCCCTGCTCAACGGAAGCAGTAATGTCTATCTGGCAATGAAACACGATCTGATTCCTATGGGTACTCATCCGCACGAATGGTTTATGTATCACGGAGCCCATTATGGTTACCGGGCAGCGAATGAATTGGCTTTGGCAAACTGGGTGGACGTTTACGACGGTTCCCTGGGTATCGCTTTGACGGATACCTATACATCTACTAATTTTTTCGGGAGTTTTACAACTAAATATGCAAAGCTGTTCGATGGATTGCGCTGGGATAGCGGAAATCCTTTTGAATTTACAGAACAAGCGATCGCCCATTATCGTTCACATCGGGTCGATCCCCACACCAAAACAATTGTCTATAGCGATGCTCTCAATTTGGAGGAAGTCCGGAAAATTCGGGAATTTGTAAAAGGGCGTGTCCATGACGTATACGGAATAGGAACTTATCTTACCAATGATGTCGGAGTGAAACCTTTGAATATGGTGATTAAATTATTCGAATGTTGTCCGAAAGGTTGTCCCTTTTTTATCCCTACCGTAAAACTTTCTGATGCAAAAGGGAAACATACCGGTGAGCCGGACGAAATTGCTCTTTGTCTGGGCATATTACGCTTAACGGCAGAAGACCATCCTTTTAATTGATTATCGGACGATTTCCCCTGACAAAAATAAATTAACGCTTTCCTGAGGAAGAGAATAAATATTCCGGACAAATCTTTTCCTCCAGGCTGAAGGTCCGTTGATCAGCGGGTTTTATCAGGCGGATGTGAATCTGATATAAAATGCATGAATCTTTGGCGTATTTTTATATAAAACAGATATAATTTTTTTGAATTATTTTCAAATATTAACATAAACAAGAATTTGTTTAAAATTTTGTCCTTTAAAGTTAAAATAGATAAATAAATATGTCGATTCTTTAAAAATAATTATCTATCTTTGTTGTCTTCTCTATCTGGAAAAAGAGGCAATAAAGAGGAAATACACACCACAATAAAATGGAAGCATAAAATGAAGAAGCAAATCTGGATATTTTGGTTAATAATAGCCATGACAATGATTTCTTGTGAAAAGAAACGGCAGGAACATTTGTTGGCGGATACAAAAATCGCTTTGGATATTGCGTTGGAGCAGAGTTTACGGATGGCCGAATTATTGGAATCACAACCGGATCGTTTACCGAAAAGTATTTATAAAGGTAAATTAGAGACTTCCGGTTCTGCTTGGTGGACAAGTGGTTTTTTCCCGGGGACGCTTTGGTATTTGTACGAATATTCCGGGAATCCGGCATTGAAAAAATGGGCGGAAAATTATACTTATAGAGTTGAAAAAGAGCAATACCGTACAGATAATCACGATGTTGGTTTTATGATTTTTTGTAGCTTCGGAAATGCATACCGTATAACCGGGGATTCGGTATGGTTAGGTCCCATCCGGCAGGCTTCCGAATCTTTATGTACCCGTTTTAATCCGGTAGTAGGGTGTACCCGTTCCTGGAATGCAAATGCTGCAACGAAACAATGGCAATTCCCGGTGATAATTGATAATATGATGAATTTGGAAATGCTGCTTTGGAGTGCCAAAAAGTTCCGGCAGCCTTATTTTAAGCAGGTGGCCGTTACACATGCGCTTACGACCATGAAGAACCATTTCCGTCTGGATCATAGCAGTTATCATGTGATCTCCTACGATACACTTACGGGAAAAGTGGAAGCTCGTCAGACTTCGCAGGGATACGGAGATGAAACGACTTGGGCCCGGGGACAGGCATGGGGATTATACGGGTATACGATGATGTTCCGGGAAACGAAAGACAGTGCGTATCTGCAACAGGCGGAAGCGATTGCCGGTTTTATCATACACCATCCGAACTTGCCGGAGGATAAAATCCCTTATTGGGATTTCAATGCTCCGGACATTCCTGAAGCTTTGCGGGATGCATCTGCTGGAGCTATTATTTGTTCAGCTTTATTAGAGTTAAGCGGATATGTGGAGCCCAAACAAGCGGCTGAATATATGGACGTGGCCGAGAGACAGTTGAAAACGCTATGTTCTCCTGATTATCTGTCTTCTTCGGGAGAAAATGCCAATTTTATTCTGAAACACAGCGTGGGGCATTTTATGAAAGACGTAGAAGTAGACGTCCCTTTGACCTATGCAGATTATTATTTTGTAGAAGCTTTACTCAGATACAGGAAAATCAGGGAAAGTAAAAGATAGTATTTATTCGAAACTAGACGGATGAAAAAAAGCGGGTTATTTATTGTTTTTATCGTATTGTTTGGGGTGGGGGGAAAGGCTGAAAACATAGCTTGTACGGCGGACCGGGAATATTGGACTGATTTGCTTTACAGGATAGCGGAGCCTGTGCTGAAAAATATGAGTGAGGGGAAATTGAAAAAGAATATGCAGCTTGAATTGAGTCCGGTTTGGGACGGTCGTTGTCCGGAAGTTGCTTACATGGAATGTTTTGGCCGGCTTATGGCCGGTTTGGCGCCCTGGTTAAATTTACCGGATGACGATACGAAAGAAGGAAAGCAAAGGAAGCGACTAAGGGATTGGGCATTGAAAAGTTATGCACAGGCTGTAGATCCGGAGAGCCCGGATTATTTGCTCTGGAATCGGCATAGTCAGGCGCTGGTAGATGCTGCTTACCTTGCGGAGAGTTTTTTAAGGGCTCCCGAACGCTTATGGGCCCCTTTGGATGAAGTGACCAAAAAGCGATATATTTCCGAATTTCAGGGATTACGCCGGTTTACGCCGGTTTATTCCAATTGGTTATTGTTCGTGAGTATGATAGAGACATTTCTGATGACGGTAGAGGAACAGTACGATGTCTATCGGATAGAGATGGGATTGCGCAAAACAGAAGAGTGGTATGTGGGCGATGGATGGTATTCCGATGGAAAGGATTTTGCTTTCGATTATTACAACAGTTACGTGATTCAGCCTATGTATGTGGAAATTTTACAGGCTTTACGAAAAAAGGGAAAAGCTCCTAAAGTTAGTGCAATGCGTTTGGAAAAGGCTATCGGCAGAATGCAACGTTACGGAATGATACTCGAAAGGCTTATTTCTCCGGAAGGTAGTTATCCGGCTATCGGCAGATCCATGACTTATCGGCTGGGAACTTTTCATGTTTTGTCTTTATTGGCCTGGCAAGAAAACTTACCGAAAGAATTAACCGAAGGACAGGTAAGGGCAGCTTTGACCTGTACGATGAAACGGATGTTTGCTACTGCCGGTAATTTTAATTCCAAAGGATTTCTGCAACTGGGTTTTGTAGGACAACAGCCCGCGTTGGCAGACGTATATACAAATAACGGCAGCCTGTATTTGACAAGTTTGGTATTCCTGCCATTAGGATTACCGGCAGAACATTCTTTTTGGACTGTTCCGGACGAAGCATGGACCCAGAAAAAAGCCTGGAACAGTCAAAATTTCCCTAAAGACCATGCCATTGAATAAAATATACTCCTGTAATAATAAAAAATTTAATTTTTCATCTTTTCTTTCTTATTTATCTTCCAATTATTTGGAGTAAAATGTATATAATTTACAATAATTATGTTTAATTATGTATTTGTAAATTAATGTTATATATAAGTAAAATAAAATATAAAAAATTTTTCATATACTTTACTTTTCTATATTTTATATTAATTTTTTTTGTATATTGTTCTCGTTCTTTAGAGAAAAGATTTTTTCGGTGTATGCAGTCCTTTGAGTCTGTAGTAAAGTGCCACGCTGTAATGCAATAGCGTTATTATTCTGGAAATTATACACTTATCTTTTTAATGATTTTTTGTTCTCCGGTTAAAGTAGTAGGAAAAGAATACAAGTCGAAGTGAAAAACGAGTTTTATCGATTTTTTCTAAAAACCGATCCTTATATATTAATTTAATCTGTACCCGTATGAAAAAGAAAAAATTAGAATTGAAAAAAGAAGTCATTGTTTCTTTGAATAAGAATATGATGGCAGGCGTATTAGGAGGAGATGTTTTAGGACCGACTTATGCTCCCTCGTATTGTGTGTGTCTGATTTCTGAAAAATCTCCTTGTCAAACGGAAGGATTTAATTGTATTAAATTAACGGATTTTCCTTGTAAATTATCAGATGCCTGTGATACTGTAAATGAATGTAATCCTGTTAAAACAACTGTTTCACCCTGTAAGTCAATTGACTGTGTTATATCGGAGTTTTGTTAATTGTAAAATAAAGATTTAAAAAAAAATAATTTGTCTGGGTATCATTGTAAATCTTGAAATTTAATAAAAAAGTAAACGTAGAAATTGAATGTTCCCGATGTGTTTGGAAGATTCACAACTGACCTATCCCTATGCTTTCCAGGATTCCTTCCGATTCTGGAAAGTGGGTTACCCTGATTACAGAATCTGCTTTTAAAAGTGTTTAAAGTAGTTTTTGACCCGTTTATATAAAGTTTCAAAAGTTGAAATTGTAAAAAAGCGGTTGCTTCCTTAAATAGTGAAATAAAGGTAAATGTACGGGAAGTGAAAACATTTTCAGATCGTATGTTCCTATTCGGGGAATCCTGCAAACCGAAAGTAAATGCTCTTTATTAACAATGAAAAATAATTGTGTTGTTTATTTAAACAATGCAGATGTTATTTGTGGACCTCTGGATCCGGGTAAGCCTGCAGACGGTTGTGCTGACCGTTCCGTTATTTGTCTGGTTTAAACATTCGTCTGTTTGTTTATAACTTTTATTCATTTTAATTCTCTCTTTTTGTCATTGACGTTTAAAAGTCTTGCCATGAAAACAAAAAAATTGAAATTGAGAAAAGAGATCATTGCTACTTTGAATAAAAGTACAATGTCTGGAGTATGGGGCGGGGTTGAGATAATCACAGATAAAAACTGTACTTCACTGAAAGAAATAGCTTGCTTCACACAACCTTGCCGGTTAACAGAAGAAGTGAAGTGTGTCGATGAGACAAAAGCTTCTGTTTGTGAAGCCTGTATTCCCCGTACCGAATCAAAATGTCCGACGATGTTCTTAAATTGTGCTACTGCTGATATGGCATGTAAAATAACAGATTTTTGTTAGAAAACCTGTTATCGTAAAAACTTTTCCTGGCTTAACCTATGTTTTATTTTAATAAAGAATGAGTTATGAAAAAATTAGTGTTAAAAAAAGAAGTGATCGCCACTTTAAATGAGAAAGCTATGGCTGAATTATACGGAGGAAAAGTAGGCGTTAACCAGACCAATCGCTGTATCGTTACGGAAGATATGGTCTGCTTGTCAGGGACGTGCCTTTCCCGGACGTTGGATTGTGACTCACAAATTAAGATCTGTGAAACCGAAGTGGCTTCCATCTGCCACGCGTGCATCCCCAGTACAGAAGTACATTGTGAAGTAGAGATGTAGTTATTCTACTTTCTAAAAGGCTGTTGAAAAATTTATATGAATCTAAAATGCCAATCGGTGCTTTTTGTACTTGTTTCTTTTCTTTTAAATTAACGATTAAAAAAACTTCCTGATGAAAACAAAAAAATTAGAACTGAAAAAAGAAGTAATTGCAGCTTTGAATAATGATGCAATGTCTCATGTACTAGGCGGAGACCTGGTCGGAAATACCCCCGATTGTATACATCCTTCGGCAGGAGGAGGTTGCGGAAGCGGAATTTGTGTACAAATTACAAAAAGCCCAAAGAATTGTGCTATGACAAAATGGGATACCTGCCTTTGTGTGATACCGGATACAAAATATTGCGTAGTAAAGACTGATGATTGTATACTCAGTGATTTTTGTATTGCTAAAACAGATACTTGTCCTTGATGCTATTGTAATTAGGAAATTCAGTATTCAATAATTGAGTCTGTTTTATAAATTGTAACCTATATAATTATACCTATGAAAACAAAAAAATTAGAACTGAAGAAAGAAATCATTGTCTCCTTAACTAATGAGGGGATGGCTAATGTGTGGGGAGGAGATCCCGATTTCAAAACAAGATTGGATTGTCCTCAGCCTTTTTCTCAAGAGCCTAGGTGTTATACATTGGATGTAGCTGATTGTCCGGCTACAGCATGGAATACATGTGAGGATTGTCTGATAAAGAATACATTGACATGTGAGGAATCTACAGATAAATGTATGTTACAGAGTGAGGAATGTGCAGCTAAGACAATAATTTGCCTGTAAAGGATGGTGTTTGGCTGTGATCTGTTTCAATTCGTAAAAGCAGGGTTTTCTTCAGGAGAAGGAGTAAAGTAAAAGTAGAATGTTTATCTTTGCATGAGGATGGGGTTAAAAACTGAAAGAAAAGACGGGAGAGAACGGGAAGTGAAACTTTCAGGGAGGGGAAAAGTATAAGTGAGGGTGTAAAGGCAGGACTTTATACCGGGTTGAATAAAAAGATAAATATGGAAGAAGTGAATAAAAAGGTGACTTTTGAAGAAATACGTGCGAATGAAGAGATAAAATGTTATATATCACAAGCGGACAAAGCCTTGTGTGCAATGGGATATACGGAACATTCCTTTGCTCACGTAGTGAAAGCAGCAGAAGCGGCAGAAAAAATACTGCTGACGCTGGGATATCCGGAACGGGAAGCGGAGTTGGCGAAAATTGCAGGCTATATGCACGATATCGGAAATATTGTCAACCGGATCGATCATGCACAAAGCGGGGCTATTCTGGCTTTCCAGCTATTGGAGAAAAGGGGAATGGAACCCAATGAAATTGCACAGGTGGTCAGTGCCATCGGAAATCACGACGAAAGTACTGCAGCCGCTGTAAATCCTATTGCAGCGGCTCTTATCCTGGCCGATAAGACCGATGTTCGGCGCAGCAGAGTCAGGAACCGGGATTTTGCTAATTTCGATATACACGACCGGGTAAATTATGCCGTGGAAGAATCGAAAATTTATTTTAATGACGATAAAACAGCTATTGTACTGGAACTTAAAATCGATACGACCATTTCAGCCGTTATGGATTATTTTGAAATATTCCTCGGACGAATGATGCTGAGCCGTAAAGCCGCGGAATATTTAAAAATACGTTTTGAACTGATAATTAACGGACAACGGCTCCTCTGATAAGAGTAGTTCCGGGCTCGGCCATCGGAATGCTGGAAGTGTTATTTTTTTAGTTTCAATATAAAGCGTTCGTAACGTTAGAACAATAAGGAGAAAACTAATCTTTAATGATAAAGAAAACATCCGGGAAGTTTGGAAGGAAATAATTCACCTTCAGTATAACAGACAAACTTTTCGGATGTTTTTATTTTAAATACTTGTATATATAAATATATATTTATATATTTGTATTGTCTTTTGGATAACATCCATTGAAGGACAAATAGGAAAATAAAAATAGAATTTATTTATATGTTATGGGGACGGAATGTTTTACCAGGGAAGAATTAGAACAGATAGCCTATATGCTGAAGGCTGTAGCCCATCCGAATCGTTTGAGGATCATTTGTCTTCTTTCCAGAAATGAAGAATTGAATGTTTCAGAGATATGCGAAGCAACAGATTGCAGTCAGGCTTTGATTTCCCATCATCTTACAGATATGCTGGCGAAGGGCATACTGAAAATCCGGAGAGACGGACGGAATGCCTATTACCGTCTGACAGACGAAAGAGTGACAAATGTTATGCGGTGTATGATGA
>JAEXFF010000350.1 GCA_023400335.1 Bacteroidota bacterium | reverse complement strand
GGCACTTTTTCTGACTGTTTGAAGCAAAATAAGTCACGTGTTTCAACAAAAAAGACGGCATCTCCTACAGAAAAACATCCTCAATACAACTCTCACAACCAACAAATGCAAAATTTAAACAGGCTCTAAGGCCTCTTGGCATAATTTTTATCAACAAGGACTGTATGCTCCAGAACAATCTAAGTAAGGATCATCTTTGCAACAACCATTTGGCTCATAAACGAGTTTACTATGTCCCCAATCCGGTCCATGTTCTCCTCTTGCTAACGCATCAATATTTTCCAATGCCAAGTCTGAGAGTTCAACTTCCTGTTTATTCTGCTGGTAATTCCAGTCAGCCGCTATGGCGATTGCAGCAAAAGCGATAACGCCCAAAATTTTCGTTCCCATTTTATTATTATTTTTAGGGATTTATCATTTTATTATTAATTGTGGTTCTTTCGTCCGGTACCATTTCCCGGAACGGGTGATTTCCTACCCTTTTGTTGTTTTCTCCAAATTTACTACTTTTGTCGTTACCTCCTTCTTTATTAGTTATTGAATGAGGAAAAATCGGGGAGTTTCTGCTTAGACTTGCAAGGTTCTGTGTGCAGGAACTCCTTTCTTTTCCCCGTTAATTATTTTATTTCACTGTCCCGATAAAACTCACCATCAGCGAGTTGTTCGGAATGTTCCCATAAATGTCTACCGTTCGGTAAAAATCGCCCGGCTGTTCCGCTTCGTAGCTGACCGTGATCGTTCCGCTCTCTCCCGGTTGCAGTTCTTTCCAATTGTACAAGAGGTCAGAATACTTAATATCATGAATAAGAAGCATGTTTTCATGGACGGTATGAATTGTTTATTAACGTTCGACAAGGACAATCACAGGATTATTCCCGTTTTCGGGTATTTCGTAATCGATCAGATATTTCCCGTCTGTCGATATGAAATGAGGCACGAAAGTACTTCCTTCCTTGAATCCGTAAGAATTGTCCGGATAGATGACCTTTTGATAAAACGTTTGTTGGGTATTTTTGTCATAGCTGTAAGTGTACGGATCAGTTACATCATGGTGAGCCAGATAAATGATACCGTCTTTCTCTCCAGTTGCAGCAAGCGCAATTTTGCCGTTGAAGAAGTCCCATTTTTTCATCAGTTGTTCAGCCGTGCAAGCAAACATGGCTTCTTTGGTCGCCTTGTATTTGCCTAACTCGACTACAGCATAAGGGACCAAATTCAAGCTTTCATCGACTTGGTAAATCGTGTCGTTGAATACTTCCTTGAAGGCGGGGACAAGCCCGTCAAACGCTTTCATTTCAGTAGGTATGCTATATACGACCATTGGTGATGCCGGTTCGAGTTTTTCCGTAACCGGAATCGTTTTGATGGCTGTTGTGTCCCGGAAAAAGACGAACCTAACTTTCTTTTGCCCGGTAAAATTATTTACATGCCCTAAGAATAGGTCCGTATTGGGAACGAGGAAAAAATTCATTGTATGCCGTATTTTGGGCTGAAACCACTTTCCTAAATATTCTCCTTGCCAGTTGTAAAGTGTGAAATCATAATTCCCATCTACGACAAACAGTGTGTCATTTCGCAAAACAACACCACCCATTCTGAAATATTCTCCTTCCTCTTCTCCTTTTTCCCCGATGTCATATTGGTATTTCCCATCTTTATCAAATAGAGATAATCTGTCCGAATGAACTACTAAGAATTTATCACCGTCCAAAATAACCCTTTGTATGAATTTGATCTGAATGAATTCGTTGGTTTCCAATTGCACGTATCGAGGGTTTGTCCCCCATTCATTCAAACCCACTTCCAATGCCTCATTCTTGACTAAGGGACGAAAGTCTATCCAGTAAAAGTCCTCATGATCGGAAAATTGTGCTTGTCGACCTCCGCAGGAAGCCAACAGCAGGCAAAAGAGAAGAATCCATGTTTTCATAAACTTGTTATTTCAGAATGTTACTAATATCAAACCGTATGATCGCCACTTCCGGTTCTTCAGTCGCGGCATAGATTGTTTTTTCGTCCTCGGAAACGGTGAACCGGGCTAAACTTCTTTCCGAACGTAAGTTTTTCAGTAAATTGCCTTGATGATCAAACACCAGCATGTTTCTGGGTTTTATGTTTTTCCGATTGTCCCGATCATATTTTTGCCCGAAATAACTACAGAAGATATAATTTTTTGTCATTTTCACATCTGCAAAACCTAATTTCAAAAGAGTCAGGTCTAATTGGTCTTTCTTATAGATTGGTTGTTCTGCACAAGCATCCCATAATATTTTGCAAGTGCCATCTGCTTGTTGCTCATAGCAGGCGATATAGCCAAATGATGCCATTGTAGACACGAACTTATTTCCATACGAACTGACTGAACCTCCATAAGTAACTAATGCTTCACTTTGATGGTCTTTATCCGGAATATTCCCCATGTTCCCGATTGTGTTCAACTCTTTATCCAGTATAATTATAGGATGGGGCATACCAACGACGACCGAACCTACAAAATAATCCTGATTAAGTACCTTGCCGAATAAGATATTTTTCTCATTACCTTTCAAGTTTATTGTTTTCGCTTCCGGTAATTCTTCCGCATTTAAGATTTCATGCCATGAATATGTCCTCAGGTACATTTTTGCTTCATCATAAACATATACATCTTTACCATTTTTTCCCCAATAGACGGGTTGTACAAATTCTTTAGGTCCGCCACCGAATAGACCAATTTGTTTAATCTCTTTGCCATTATTAGCATCAACTATTCGCATAAAGTAGTCACCTTTAGTGGCAAAGAGTAATAATTTATCATCTATGATATCTATTGACCAAGGATAATTCATAAAGAGTTCATAGGGATAGTCAACCCCGCTGACAGGAGTCTCTTCAGGTAATGTGAAAATGCGATACTGGTTTTCACTACAAGAGGTGAAAAGAAAGCATAGAATAATAATGAATAGACTTTTCATGATCATGTCGTTTTAGGAAAAGGTGCTGCCCTGTTAAATTTAAGCAGCACCTATAGTTTATAAATTATAAACCGCAAGCAGGATACATGTTATAATATGTATGTCCATTTGACAAGCAAGTCATTGTAGTGAAGTCGTCACAACGATCTCTTCCGCTCTCACCTCTAGCAAGAGCCTCTACATTAGCCAACGCCAAGTCAGAAAGTTCAACCTCCTGTTTATTTTGCTGGTAGTTCCAGCCTGCTGCTGCGGCGGCGATCGCTGCAAAAGCGATTACGCCCAAAATTTTTGTCCCCATTTTATTATTATTTTTAGGGATTTATCATTTTATTATTAATTGTGGCTCTTTCACCCGGTATCTTTTCCCGGAACAGGTGATTCCCAACCCTTTTTTCTTTACTCCAAATTTACTATTTTTGCCGTTACCTCCTTCTTTATTTGTTATTGAATGAGGAAAAGTCCGGGAGTTTCTGCTAACGTTTGTGAGGCGGTAGGCAGAGACTCCTTTCTTTTTACTTGATATTTATAGTTTGACTGTCTTACTTTCTTTCTATCTTTTCTGATTGCTCCTCCTTTATTTAAGATGATTATTCATTAAAAAAACTCTAATATATAAGGATTATCTTCCATATTGCAAATAATCTTATTGCCAAATTTGTCGATCACATCTTCGGGGTGTTCCGAAAGACGGTCGGGCGTGATATATAATAATATGCTGTCATCGCTCTCTGCGTCAGAAATAGTGGAAAGAGTTGTCCCGTATGAGAATTGGGTTGAGACCTTTTGTCCTTCTTCTACTTTTGTCAGGTAGTTTTTTCCACCCTGATGTGTCTGTAGCCAGATTATATTCCCTAAAGAAATCATGTTGTTGATGTAAGAGCATTTATTGGCTTCAAGGATAAAATCGATACCGTGTGTTTGAAACATTTCCAACAACTGCTTTTCGGTGAGAAACTCATTTCCTCCGGCATAGTGTCCCATTTGGAATTGCTCAGTTTGCGGGTTGAATGAAACGAATGTGTTTGAAATACCTAACTGGAAAAGATAACTGGATCCATAAGCCGCAAATTGTACCGGCCGGAACATGATGTAGGGTATTTCTTTTTTCAAATATTCGGCAATAATTTCCCCCTCTTTGTCTACCAACGTCAAAATGTTTTCGTTCTGTCCGGTGACAAGCAGGACATGAGAGTTCTCCATCTTTTTAAATTTGTGGATTACAAATGGATAGGAAATTTTTCTTTTGAAAGAAAAATCGGTAGCATCATATACTTTCAGGCTTTTGTTGTCCGAAATCCATACTTCAGTTTTACCATCTGCCTCGCAGACATCGAAATCCTCTATTCGGGGATATTCTTCCGGCCCTTGTCCTTGCCTGTTCAAAGACGATACGAATTTTCCATCCTTGTCGAAATGGTGGATTGTTTTGCCATTAGAGGATAAAACATAATAATGGTTCCGAAACTTCCTGATCTTATCAATCTGCCCGATCAAACTGCCGGAAGTCGTTTCCAGCAGAGTAATTTCGTAGCGATCAGAAAACAACTCCGTCCATGTCGGCCGGGATTCTTCAGGAGATAAATCCGCTATCAAAGCAATTTTTGTTGCCTTTTGATCTGAGCAAGAGCTCAAAAGCACGCAAACCAAGCATATAAAAAAGAACTGTTGGGTGATATTTTTCATCTTTTATTCCTTTATTTTAATCGTTAGTAAAATCCAATCGTTCCCAGTGGTTAATAATCCGGGTAACATTTTCCGGATAGCCGGGTATGTGCATTTAATATTTAAGTAATGACCGGCAAGGTCATTCTCGCGAACAAGCAAATAAAGATTGTTTTTATCTGAACCGATAAAAGGATTCACATATTTGGATCTGAAATTGTCAAAAAGACGGTCGAAAGAAAAGAGGATATTGTCTTTACACCGGATAGCACAAAAATCGTCCCTTTTCCCCATTAACTTGAAAAAAAGATAATCCGAAGCGAAATAAAAGCTATAACAGTTATGGATGTATTTTTTCTTATCGATTATTTCAGCCATTCCCGCATCTTCTTTGGGATACTTGTCTCTGGTTAGAAATTCTCCATGAAAATCAAGACTATAATATGGGAGTATCTCCTTCTCGGAAGTATCATATCTATAGATTGTGTCTGTGTTATCCGGGAGAATCAAAATGTCGTCAGCATCTGTCGTATATAAATTATAAGGTGCGAACAACCATTCTTTTTTCCCCCATTTGGGCAGATATAATTTGTGGATAGACTTGAAATCGGTGAGAGCCATAAAGTGTCCTTCAATGTGTCCTCTTTCTGTATTGGCTCCTCCCGAATAAACCAGAAAATCTTGTTTTGCGGTCGGTATGATGGCGGCACAAGGAAAAGGCAAAGACACTTTTTTGACCGGTGCGCCATCCAGTTTGAACTTGTTGATAATTTTGAATCTGCTCACGACCCACAACTCCTCCAATTCCGGAACAATACACATGGAATTGACTATTAAGGCATCCGAAAATGTAATTTCCTTTATGAACTTTCCGGACTTAGAGTATATATATACATTTTTTCCAGCCATAGTACTTCCCATAAAGTATAGGAAATCTTTATATTGAACCATATTTGTACAAAAATCAAATACAGTATTACTTAGTTTTGTACAGGAAATGTCTGTAATCAAACTATCAAATGTGATTTTTTGGTAGTGATTCATGTCCATTTGAATGGTATTTTCCACACGGGAGGGAGATAAAATACCGTTAATACTATTTGTACAGAACAAGTATATAAAAAGCAAGAGTCGTATTCTTGTTATCATAATCCAAATGGAATATTCTATAGAAGGTAACTTTTCGCAAAAGTTACCTCCCTCTGATAATTAATAATATTTTATATCTCCGCAGGAGCATGAATATCCAACACCGTATGAGTCACATATTGCGATCCAACCGGTTACGGAGCTATGTCCAGTTCTCCATTTACAGTCACCACTCCCTTCGCCACTGGCCAACGCTTCCACGTTCGTCAGCGCCAAGTCTGAGAGTTGAACATCTTGTTTATTTTGCTGGTAATTCCAGCCAGCAGCCACTGCTATTGCTACTAAAAGTGCTGCTCCAAATATATGCTTTTTCATTTTTCGTACCTTTGTTTTATTGTTTTTAATTCAGTAAATTTTCTACCTTTACCTTTTCTATAGAGGATCAAGATAGCCAAATGATGTACTGAACTTGCATCATTCTGTTTTGTCCGGTTTATATTACCATCATACACCTCCTTTCTAAGGGGTTTCGGGGAGCTTGCCGTCGTAGTTTCTGAGGCTTTTCAGGCA
>JAEXFF010000315.1 GCA_023400335.1 Bacteroidota bacterium | reverse complement strand
TTTTTGTACGTAGGTGTGGAAGTGGGTATTCAGATGTTTATAAATCCTTTTATGACAGGTAGTGCGGCAGAAGGTGGTTTGGGTATAAATACGACGACAGCCGGATCTGTAG
This sequence comes from Bacteroidota bacterium, assembly GCA_023400335.1. GTDB lineage: Bacteria > Bacteroidota > Bacteroidia > Bacteroidales > Marinifilaceae > Culturomica. The sequence goes on along the minus strand of JAEXFF010000315.1, from coordinate 5,488 downwards.
TGGGTACCTATTGGTTCCTGATGCTGGTAGGCCGTTTGATTGGGGCTTCCATTGGTGCGAAAGTTTCCAGTAAGGCGATGCTTACTTTTGTTTCAATTTTAGGAATTGTTTTGACATTGATTGCCATCTTTATTCCGATTTCCTATACCGTAAAAATGCCGGTATTCCAGGCAGATATTTCTTTTGGCATGGCAGAAATTCCGATGAGTATTATGTTTCTGGTATTATGCGGTTTATGTACTTCTGTGATGTGGGGCGGTATTTTCAACCTGGCAGTAGAAGGCTTGGGTAAATTTACGGAAGCGGCTTCTGGTATTTTCATGGTAATGGTATGTGGAGGCGGATTATTGCCTTTGCTACAAGGGTTCGTTGCCGACAAAACTTCTTATATGACCAGTTATTGGGTAATATTCGGGGCTTTGGTATATCTGTTGTATTATGCATTAATCGGTTCGAAGAATGTAAACAAGGATATTCCGGTGGAATGATAAAATTTGATAACACTAAAGAAAAAATAAAATTATGGACACGGCAGCAGTAAGAAAAACATTTAAAGAAAAATTTAATACAGAAGGTTTGTTATATTTTTCTCCGGGACGGATTAACCTGATTGGAGAACATACCGATTATAACGGAGGCTGTGTGCTTCCCGGGGCTATCGATAAGGGAATTTTAGCTGAGATCAAACCGAATGGTACCGATAAAGTCAGGGCCTATGCTTTGGATTTACAAGACTATGCTGAATTCGGATTAAACGAAGAAGATAAACCGGCAGCTTCCTGGGCCCATTATATTTTTGGCGTATGCCGCGAAATGCAGAAAAGGGGAGCGAAACTGGGAGGTTTTGATACGGTATTTTCAGGAGATGTCCCTCTGGGAGCAGGGCTTTCTTCTTCTGCCGCTTTGGAAAGTACCTTCGGTTTTGCGCTGAATGAATTATTCAACTGCGGTTTCGATAAAAAAGAACTCGTATTGATTGGGCAGAAGACAGAGCATAATTATTGTGGTGTAAATTGCGGGATTATGGACCAGTTCGCTTCAATTTTCGGAAAAGAAGGAAATTTAATCCGCTTGGACTGCAGTACCATGGAATATGAATATGTGCCTTTTAATCCGAAGGGTTATAAGGTTGTTCTGGTTGATTCTGTTACAAAACACGAGTTGGTTGATTCTCCTTACAATAAGCGCCGTCAATCCTGTGAAAGGGCAGCAGCAGCCATTGCCGTAAATCATCCTCATGTAAAACTACTGGGAGATGCTGATCTGCAAATGCTGGAAGAGGTGAAAACCAAAATCAGCGAGGAAGATTATATGCGTGCGACTTATGCTATTCAGGAAAATCAGCGTTTGGTAGACACTTGTGAAGCTTTGAAAAAAGGAGATTACGAAACAGTAGGGAAAAATGTATATGCTACTCATCAGGGGATGAGTAAATTGTATGAAGTGAGTACGGTAGAATTGGATTTCCTGAACGATGTTGCCAAAGAATGCGGGGTTACTGGTTCCCGTATTATGGGTGGCGGATTCGGAGGATGTACCATCAACCTGGTGCCCGAAGACAAATACGATCATTTTATCGAAACAGCTATTGCTAAGTTTAAGGAAAAATTCGGGAAGGAACCGAAGATATATCCGGTAAAAATCAGCGATGGAGCCCGTAGATTAAATTGAATTCGTGAGGGGAGAAAATCTTTTAAATGAATTCTCCTGTTAAGCTTATATTGTTCCCCCGGTTACTGGAAGTAGCTGGGGGACAGTTTATTTTAAGGACCCCTTTTTTTGTTAATAAATTCTTTTCACTTTACTTCGTACTTTTCTTTCTTTTCTCTTTTTTCTTAAAGTAAATTCATATCTTTGTGAACAATTTTTGGGATTTAAGTACTTTTATCTTACAATGTGTAAGTAAAAAAGAGCAAAGTATTTTGATCTTAAAACTGTTCCGGACTAAAATCAGAGCGGGGTAAAAATTTCGTAGAATAGGTTTAGATTGATTTTAAAGGGCAGATGAGCATTTGATTTCAAAGGAAAGTCTGTTATTTATGGATTGACGGACTTTGCTACTGTTTATATATTAATTTTATTAAAATATAACTTCATGGGAAAGTATGAATTGAACAAAAACCTCGCTCAGATGTTAAAAGGAGGGGTGATTATGGATGTTACGAATGCAGAACAGGCAAAAATTGCCGAAGCGGCAGGAGCATGTGCTGTAATGGCTCTGGAGCGGGTTCCGGCTGATATTCGCCGGGATGGAGGCGTAGCCAGGATGTCAGATCCACAAATGATTAAAGAAATACAGAAAGCGGTTTCTATTCCGGTGATGGCTAAAGTAAGAATCGGACATTTTGTAGAAGCTCAGATATTGGAAGCGATTGGTATCGATTTTATCGATGAGAGTGAAGTTTTGACTCCTGCTGATGAGCTTTATCACGTAGAGAAAACGGCTTTTAAAGTACCTTTTGTCTGTGGTGCCAGAAATCTGGGAGAAGCATTGAGACGTATTGGAGAAGGGGCTGCTATGATCCGTACGAAAGGTGAAGCCGGTACGGGAAATGTCGTAGAGGCTGTAACCCACATGCGTCAGATTACGGATGAAATGCGGAGGGTAAAAAATGCTCCGGCAGAAGAACTGATGAGTCTGGCAAAAGAATTCGGAGCACCTTATGAGTTGATAAAGTATGTCCATGAAAATGGAAAATTGCCTGTCGTTAATTTTGCTGCTGGTGGTATAGCTACTCCTGCAGATGCTGCTTTAATGATGCAATTGGGATCTGAAGGAGTATTTGTAGGGTCCGGTATTTTCAAATCAGGTGATCCGGAGAAGAGAGCGAGGGCTATTGTACAGGCGGTTACGTATTTTAATGATCCGGTGAAACTGGCTGAACTTTCCGAAAACCTGGGAGAAGCTATGTCGGGTTTGGAAATAAAAACACTTGAAGATAAATACGCTGAAAGAGGATGGTAAAAAAGAGTGCTTCGGCACTCTTTTTTTAATGACAGGATTTTGAATATGAAAATTGGTATATTAGGATTTCAGGGAGCATTTTTAGAACACGAACAGCATATACGTAAGCTCGGGCAGGAAGCTGTGGATGTACGTTATGTAGAACAATTGGAGGGCCTGAATGGGTTAATTTTACCGGGAGGAGAAAGTACAACGATTGGTAAGTTGTTGATACGTACGGGAATGATGGAACCTTTGCGTAAAAAAATTGGAGCCGGGTTTCCCGTATGGGGAACTTGTGCAGGAATGATTTTATTGGCAAAAGAGCTGGTAAATGATTCGGTAACCCACCTGGCTGTTATGGATATAGCTGTAAGAAGAAATGCTTATGGGACACAAATTAATAGCTTTGATACGCAGGTCGTTATTCCCGGGCTCAGCGAAAATCCAATCCCTCTTGTCTTTATACGGGCCCCCTATATTGAAAAAGTCGGGGAAGGGGTGAACGTAATGTGTCTTCTGGATGGGAATATTGTTGCTGCCCGTCAGCAGAATATGCTGGTTACTTCTTTTCATCCGGAATTGACTGAAGATTCATCTTTTCATCGGTATTTTGTAAATATGTGTCAGAAATAAACTTTTCAGAAAAAGGTACGTATAACCTTTTTAAAAAAGAAATTATGAAAACAATTTATTGTATACTATTCGGGTTGCTGGGCCTTCTGGGAGGTTGTAAACAACAGGTTAAAATTGACACCAAAACAGATAAATATGTCGATCAGACACAAAAATGGAATATTAATGTTGAAAAAGCCTACTTCTCCTCCGCAAATGCTGAAGCAGAGAAAGGCTGTAAAGCTGTGAATGCAAAAGTTCAGTCCCTGATCGATAGTTTACAACAGAATATAAAAGTGCAAGCCGATACCTTTTTTGCCACTTTCGGGAGAGATACAATGGACCGTCCTCTTTTCCCTTATGAATTATATGTGAGGGATACCGTATTCCTGGCCAATGAGGATTATATCAGTATCCGTTTGTCAGCTTATTCTTTTACAGGAGGTGCCCATGGAATGACGGATTTTTATGCACTGAATTATAATATGAAAAAGCATGCTTTCGTATCTCCCCAAGAAATGCTGGATTTCAGGCAGGCCCGCGAAATTAATAATCTGTTGGCTGAGAATTTCAAAAATGAAGGAGGATGCTTTACCGAAAAACCGACTTTGACCAATGGATTTACAGCTGTAAATATTACCCCTGAATCGATTTGTTTCACTTATCCGCAATATGTATTGGGTCCCTATTCATGCGGATATGCACAAGTGTATATTCCCCGGGATAAATTGAACGGGATTTTGGTAAACGAAAAGAAATAAAAGGAGAGTAGTAAAACCTCTCCTTTTAATATAATTTATCTGATAGAATGCTTCTCCGGCGACTCACTCATGAGAAGAAATACAGGGAGTTGACAAATGATCGTCGTCTGGAACGTCCGTTCTTTTCATCGGTTTGAGTCGTGTTCCGCTTTCCGCGACCCGTCGTAATCAGTATCCTCAACTTTCTAATTTTCACTGCCTCCGAATTCCATCAGGTATGCCTTGATGAAATCATTGATCTCTCCATCCATTACAGCTTGTACATTGGACGTTTGATAGTTGGTCCGGTGATCTTTTACCCGCCGGTCGTCGAAAACATAGCTGCGAATCTGAGATCCCCATTCGATTTTCTTTTTGTTACTTTCTATCTTGTGTTGTTCTGCCAATCTCCTCTGCAAGGCCATATCATATAACATTGAACGTAAAAGGCGCATTGCATTCTGGCGGTTGTCCAACTGGGAACGGGTTTCTGTATTTTCGATGAGGATTTCCTTTGTTTCTCCCGTGTCCGGATCTTTATAATTGTATCTCAACCGCACTCCGGTTTCAACTTTGTTTACATTTTGCCCCCCGGCCCCTCCGGAACGGAATGTATCCCAGGAGATATCCGCTTGATTGATCTCGACTTCAATACTGTCGTCGACCAGGGGAGTCACAAATACAGAGGCAAAAGAAGTCATCCGTTTCCCTTGGGCATTAAAAGGAGATACCCTGACCAGACGATGTACTCCGTTTTCCCCTTTCAGATAACCATAGGCGTAATCTCCTTCTACTTCCAGGGTTACTGTTTTTATACCCGCTTCGTCCCCTTCCTGTAAGTTACTGACCGTAACCTTATATTCATTGGCTTCTGCCCAGCGCATATACATGCGCATCAACATGGAAGCCCAGTCCTGGCTTTCTGTTCCGCCTGCTCCCGAGTTGATTTTTAGTACACAACTCATCGAATCGGCTTCCTGGCGCAACATATTTTTTAACTCCAGGTCTTCAATGAGATGGAGGGCAGAGAGGTACTGCTTTTCTACTTCTTCTTCTGTAGCTTCTTCCTCTTTGGCAAAATCAAAAAGAACTTCCAGGTCATCTACGGCCCGGGAAACCTCTTCACAACCATTGATCCATTTTTTAAGCTCCCGTACCGTTTTCATTACGCTTTCAGCCTCTTTGGGAT